>DVJF01000017.1 GCA_018716965.1 Candidatus Caccenecus avistercoris
TATCAACATTTCTATATAATTCTTGATAACTTGACCACATGTTTTTCACCTCCTTTCTTGAATTGCTATTATACATCAATTCAAAAAAAATACATAATAACCTGGGGTCACTATGTATTATAAAAAATAATCTTTTTTTCATTTAATATGTACTTTTAAACAATTGTATGCTATTATATTAGTAGGGTGAAAAGTATGTATAATTATATTTATGGAAAAATTGTTGCACAAGAAAGTAATTATATTGTGGTAGATAACAATAATATTGGATATACCGTTTATGTAGCCAATCCATTTAGTTTTGAACTAGATAAAGAAGCTAAGGTATATTTATATAATCAAATAAGAGAAGACGAATATTCTTTATATGGATTTAAGTCTGAAGATGAAAGAAATTTGTTTTTAAAACTAATTAATGTAAAAGGTCTAGGGCCTAAAATGGCTATGCCAATGCTAGCAACAGGATCTATAGCCGGTATTATTGATGCCATTGATAGAGAAAATATTTTATATTTAACAAAATTTCCTAAAATAGGGGAAAAATTAGCTCGTCAAATTATTCTTGATTTAAAAGGAAAACTAGCTAGTAAATCGGATATTAATTTAAGTGGCAACTTTGATGAATTAGTAAGTGTCTTAGAAAGTTTAGGATATAAAAATGCTGAAATCAAAAAAGTATTACCAAAGGTAAATGCTTCCCTAGAAATTGAAGACCAAATTAAAGAAGCATTAAAGTTAATGTTAAAATGATTTTAGGTATTGATATTGATAATACTATTACGGATACAAACGAAACTGTAAGAGCATATTTAAAGCAAGAATATCCTCTTTACGAAGATTATAAATTACTCCCTAAAGAAGAATACGAGCTCTTTTTAAAGAAAAATTTAAAAGCAATGCGAAAAGAATATAAGTTAAAAAAAGGCGTAAAAGAAGCTTGGACTTATTTTAAAGAACATAATTTTAAAATTATTATTATTACTGCTCGTAATAATGAATTTGATGATAAATATATTGAAGATACTATTAAGTTTTTGCGAGTGAATGGCCTATTTTATGATAAAATATATTTTGATGAAGAAAACAAGGGAGCAACAGCTTCTAAAGAAAAGGTGGATTTATTTATAGATGATAAAGAAACAAACCTAGATAATGTTGCTTTATATAATATTTCTTGTGTTTGTTTAGGTAAGTCTTGCAAATATAAAAGTTTTACCAACTGGTATGAATTACTAGAATATATAAAGGAGGAGCCTCATGGATAACGATAAAAATATATTAGATGTTGAAGAATTAGAAACTGATAATTTCGAAGCAACATTAAGACCCCAAACTCTAAATGATTATATTGGTCAAGAAGAAATTAAATCCAATTTAAAAGTATTTATTGAAGCAGCTAAAATGCGTAATGAAGCTTTAGATCATGTTTTATTATATGGACCTCCTGGGCTTGGTAAAACAACCCTTGCCCATATTATTGCTAATGAACTTGGTAGTAACATAAAAACAGCGAGTGGTCCATCCCTAGAAAAAAGTGGGGATTTAGCGGCAGTCTTATCAGCAATTGAACCAGGCGATGTTTTATTTATTGATGAAATACATAGAATGCCTAAGTTTGTGGAAGAAATATTATATCCAGCGATGGAAGATTTTGAATTAGATATTATTATTGGGGCCGATGGCAAAAGTAGAAGTATTAAAATTGATTTACCACCATTCACTTTAGTTGGAGCAACAACAAGAGCTGGAGACCTATCTAGTCCTCTTCGTGATCGTTTTGGAATAGTTAGTAAATTAAATTATTACAAAGATGAAGAATTACAACAAATTGTTAAAAGAACTGGAAGAGTTCTAGATATGGAAATAGATGATGATGCAGCCTTAGAAATTGCCAAACGTTGTAGAAAGACGCCAAGAGTAGCCAATCGTCTCTTTAAAAGAGTTCGTGATTTTGCTTTAGTAGAAGGAACCGGCAAAATTGATTATGATATTACGGTCGATAGCTTATCTCGCTTACAAGTAGATGAATATGGCTTAGATCAAATCGATATTGAATATTTAACAGCTTTAATTAATAAATTTAATGGAGGACCAGTAGGTGTAGAGACTATTGCAACAGCCATAGGAGAAGAAGTAACAACCATTGAAGATGTCGTAGAACCCTTTTTATTACAAGAAGGCTTTATTAAAAGAACACAAAGAGGTAGAATGGCAACAGATAAAGCTTATCAGCATTTAAAAATTGTAAGACAAGGAACGCTTTTTTAAGGATGTGATTAAAATGATTTTATATTTAGTAAAAATAAAAGTGTTTCGTTTTTAGAAAGTCTCTTTTTTAAAAAAACGAAAGGAGAAAGAAAATGAAATTAATAGATGGAAAAAAACAAGCAAATGATATTAAAGAAAAATTAAAAAAGGAAATAAGCACTTTAAAAGAACAAGGGGTAATTCCAGGCTTAGCAATTATTTTAGTAGGGCATGATCCGGCTAGTGAAATCTATGTTAAAAATAAAATTAAAACTTGTGATGAATTAGGAATTTGTACTTTACTATATCGTTTTACAAAAGAAAGTAGTGAAAAAGAAATTATTGCTCAAATCAAAGATTTAAATGAAGATGATGGAATTGATGGTATCTTAATTCAAAGTCCGCTACCTGCTATCTTTAATGAAGATAAAATCATTTCTTATGTAGATCCTAAAAAAGATGTTGATGGGTTTGGCATAAATAATTTAGGAGCTCTATTAAGTAATAATGAATTAATTATTGCCGCTACTCCTTTAGGAATCTTAAAAATGTTAGAAAATGAATCCGTTTCTTTAGAAGGAAAAAATGTAGTTGTAGTAGGGGCCTCTCGTATTGTGGGAAGACCTATGGCAACCCTTCTTCTAAATAGAGGGGCTACCGTTACAATATGCCACAATAAAACAAAAAACTTAAAAGGGATAACTAGTAATGCTGACATTTTAATTGTAGCGATAGGACAAGCTAAATTTATTACCAGTGATTTTGTAAAAGAGGGTGCAGTAGTAATAGATGTTGGAATAAACCGGATAGATAATCATCTATATGGTGATGTAGATTTTGATAGTGTATCAAAAAAAGCTAGTTTAATTACACCAGTTCCCGGAGGAGTTGGTCCAATGACAATCGTTATGCTTTTATCAAATGTTGTAGATGTTGCCAAAAGGAGGGCTAAATAATGGATCCAAAAATTAAAGAAGCGTTAGATAAAGAAAGAAAACGTGAACAAGATAATATTGAACTTATCGCATCGGAAAATTTTGTATCAAAAAGTATTTTAGAATTACAAGGAAGTATATTCACCAATAAATATGCGGAAGGATACCCAAATAAAAGATATTATGGTGGCTGCGTAAATGTCGATACCATAGAAACATTAGCTATCGAATATGCTAAAAAGTTATTTCATGCCGAATATGCTAATGTCCAACCTCATAGTGGTTCTCAAGCTAATATGGCCGTATACCGGGCCTTACTAGAGCCGGGGGATAAGGTAATGGGTATGAATCTTTCTCATGGTGGACACCTAACTCATGGTAATCCTGTTAATTTTAGTGGTCATGATTATGAGTTTATTCCCTATAATCTAAATCCTGAAACCGAAGAATTAGATTACGAAGAAATAAGAAGAATTGCTTTAGAAAAAAAACCTCAAATGATTGTTGCGGGTGCATCAGCTTATTCTAGAGCTATTGATTTTGCTAAATTTCGGGATATTGCTCATGAAGTAGGAGCTTATCTCTTTGTTGACATGGCTCATATTGCCGGACTAGTAGCAGCTGGTCTTCATCAAAATCCGGTTTTATATGCTGATGTTGTTTCATCGACTACTCATAAAACATTGAGAGGTCCAAGGGGAGGTTTAATTCTTACGAATAGTGAAGAAATTATCAAAAAGATTAACAAAACTATTTTCCCAGGTATTCAAGGGGGCCCATTAATGCATGTTATCGCGGCCAAAGCAGAATGCTTTTACGAAGCCTTACAACCAGAGTTTAAAACTTATCAAGAACAAGTAATAAAAAATGCCAAAGTACTAGCTAAAACTTTAGAGGAAGAAGGTTTTAAAATCATTAGTGGTGGAACTGATAATCATTTAATGCTAGTCGATGTAAAAAGCACCCTTGGTATTACCGGTAAATGTGCTGAGGAAACATTGGATAAAATTAATATAACGGTAAATAAAAATACGATTCCAAGTGAAACAGAAAGTCCATCTAAAGCTAGTGGAATTCGTCTTGGTTCGCCTGCTATGACAACTCGTGGTCTAAAAGAAGAAGAATTTGTATCCATTGGTCATATAATTGCTAAAGCCCTAAGAAATAAAGATAATGAGACTATTTTAAAAGAATTACAAAAAGAAGTACTTACAATAACAAAAAAATATCCTATATATGAGTAGGTGAGTAACATGAGTAAAGGCAAATTAATTGTAATAGAAGGAACAGATTGTTCTGGAAAACAAACCCAAACCGATATTTTAGTAAATAACCTAAAAAGCATTGGCTATAAAGCCATTAGTTTTAGTTTCCCTAATTATGCCTCTCCAACAGGTAAAATAGTTAGTGATTGTTATCTTGGGAAACATAATCCTTCTTACTTTACCGAAGGAATAGAAAATGTTGATCCTAAAATATCTAGCCTTTACTATGCTGCTGATAGACGATATAACATTGATATAATTAAGCGTCATTTAGAAGCTGGATATATTGTTGTTTTAAATCGTTATGTAGAATCGAATATGGCTTTTCAAGGTGGTAAAATTAAAGATATTAAAAAACGGAATATGATGTATGAATGGTTAGATAATTTAGAATTTGTACTACTTGACCTGCCAAGACCTGATTATGTTCTATTTTTATACTTACCCTTTGAATATGTCTGTACATTAAAGAGTAAGCGTGGTAAAATAGCGAGTGCTAATTTACTTCATATGGCGGAAATAGCTTATTTAGAATTAGCTACAATTTATGATTATGAAAAAATAAATTGTTTAGAAAATAGTGAACTTCGTAGTATTGATGATATAGCAAGCGAAATACTTAAGAAGGTCAAAGTATTTTTAGAAATGAGTGTTGATGAATGAAGTTAAGTGATTTTGATTATGAGTTGCCTAGTGAATTAATTGCTCAAACTCCCATTAAAACGAGAGACCAATCTAGATTAATGGTGTTAGATAAAAAAACTGGAGAAGTTGCCCATAAACATTTCTATGATATTAAAAGTGAACTGCATAAAGGAGATGTTTTGGTATTAAATGATACCAAAGTAATACCAGCTAGACTAATTGGTACAAAAGAAGATACCGGAGCAGTAATTGAACTACTGCTTTTAAAAGATTTAGGAAATAATATTTGGGAATGTTTATCAAGACCTGCGAAAAGATTAAAAGTAGGAACGATTGTTACTTTCCAAGACAAATTAAAAGCCGAAGTAGTAGAGAAAAAAGACGAAGGCATTGTTCATGTAAAACTTTTATATGAAGGTATTTTAATGGAAATATTAGATGAATTAGGAATGATGCCCTTGCCACCTTATATTCATGAAAAACTAGAAGATAAGAATCGTTATCAAACAGTATATGCCAAAAACATTGGTAGTGCTGCTGCTCCAACGGCAGGCCTTCATTTTACGGAAGAATTATTAGAAGAATTAAAGAGTATGGGCGTAGAAATATTATTTGTTACTCTTCATGTCGGTCTAGGAACATTTAGACCAGTAGAAGAAGAAAACATTTTAGAGCATCATATGCACACTGAATTCTATCAGATGACTAAAGAAGTAGCAGACAAATTAAATAAAGCCAAAAAAGAGGGTAGAAAAATATATGCTGTTGGAACAACTTCGACAAGAACCTTAGAAACCATTATGCATAAATATCATGAATTTAGAGAATGTAGTGGTAATACGGATATATTTATTTATCCAGGGTTTAAGTTTTTAGCTATAGATGGTTTAATTACCAACTTCCATTTACCCAAATCTACTTTACTTATGTTAGTAAGTGCCTTATCTTCAAAAGAAATAATACTTAATGCTTATAGAGAAGCTGTAAAAGAGAAATATCGCTTTTTCTCTTTTGGCGATGCTATGTTTATTAAATAAACTTGAGATTATCTCAAGTTTTTAGTTATTTAAATATTTAGGATTATCTATTTTGCCTAAAAGATAGTCCGCACTAATGTTATATTTTTTACAAATAGTGTAGAGAAATGGTGTAGCAATTAAATTTTTTCCATTTTCATATTCTGCAATAACAGATTGGGTAGTGTTTAAAATTTCTGCTAATTTTTTTTGAGTAAGCTTCAATTCTTTACGTAATTCTTTTAATTTAATACCAACTGCAATTTTATTAATAACTTGATTTTTACTAGCTTCATAATTCCTAACATTAGAAAATTCAAATAAGTAATCTAAAGATACATTAAAATAGAGACTTATAGCATATAGATGCTTACAAGGAATAATACGATCTTCTGTTTCATAATGACTATATAATTTAGCATCAATTCCTAAATATCGTGAGAGCTCTTTTTGTGTAATGCCATTTCGCTCCCTTAACTCTTTTATTTTTTGCCCATAATTCATCTTAATCACCATATAAATTCTCTCACGATTATTCATTAAGTAAGATAAAGCACGTCAAATAACGATATTTTTCTTGACTTTTAGAATAGCTTAAATTATAATTTAACTATAAGGTGGATAGTTCGTTATAAAATATTATGATGTTGTTTTAAATGAAGTTCTACTTATGGTAAAGGAAGATTTAAATGGAAAAGAAAAACAAAAAAATATGGATTATAGGTGGGTTAGTATTATGTTTAGTAGCAGTTATAGGTATAACCTTTGCTTTCTTTTCAACTGGAGCAACGCAAGAGACTGCTAATACATTTACCAGTGGATGCCTAAATATTGAATTAACTGATGCATCAGCATCCATTAATTTAACGAATACTTACCCCATAAGTGATGTCGAAGGAGTAGATAGTACAAGTTATGATTTTACAATAAGAAATACTTGTGATACTAGTACAAACTA
>DVJF01000018.1 GCA_018716965.1 Candidatus Caccenecus avistercoris
TATCAACATTTCTATATAATTCTTGATAACTTGACCACATGTTTTTCACCTCCTTTCTTGAATTGCTATTATACATCAATTCAAAAAAAATACATAATAACCTGGGGTCACTATGTATTATAAAAAATAAATGCTTTTTATGAGCCAATTTACTAAAAAACTAAATCATGGTATAATATATAGCGTGATGAAATATGAAAAAAGTAATTGTGGGAATTAGTGGTGGCGTAGACTCAGCTGTAGCAGCTTACCTTTTAAAAAAAGAAGGCTATGAAGTAGAAGGTCTTTTTATGCGTAATTGGGATGCTTACGTAAATAACGATTATTTAGGTAATCCTACTTTAGATGAAGTGATATGTCCTCAAGAACAAGACTATAATGATGCCCAAGTAGCATGTGAGATTTTAGATATACCACTTCACCGTGTTGATTTTATCAAAGAATATTGGGACTATGTCTTTACCTACTTTTTAGAAGAATTAAAAAAGGGGAGAACTCCTAATCCCGATATGTTATGCAACAAATTTATTAAGTTTGACCTTTTTAAAAAAGAAGCGAAGAAATTAGGAGCAGATTATATTGCCACTGGTCATTATGCTAAAGTAATAGATGGAAAGCTATATAAAGCTAAAGATACGAATAAAGACCAAACCTATTTTCTAGCAGATATTACGAAAGAGCAACTAGAAGATGTCTTATTTCCTCTAGGAGAATACACGAAACCTGAAGTAAGAGAAATTGCCAAGAATATTGGCTTAAATGTTGCTGGTAAAAAAGATTCGACAGGAATTTGCTTTATTGGAGAGAGACACTATCAAGATTTTATTAAAAATTATTTAAAACCGAATCCTGGAGATATTGTTGATGTAGAAACAAAAAAAGTAATTGGTAGACATACCGGACTTATGAACTATACGATTGGTCAAAGAAGAAATGTCGGTTTAAGTGGAGATACTAAAAGACATTATGTTTGTGGTAAAAATGTCGAAAAAAACATTTTATATGTTGCTTTTGGTGATAGTGAATACTTATATAGCGATGCATGTACTTTAGACAATATCAATTTATTAGGTGAACTTCCTTCTAAATTAACAGCAAAATTCCGTTATCGTGGAGAAGAAGTACCAATTGAAATCGAAAATATAAGTGATAAAGAGATAAAAATTAAATATCCAACTCTTGCAAAAAGTGTAACGCCTGGCCAAGCTTGTGTCTTTTATCATGACGAAGAATGTCTCGGATGTGGCTTTATTAAAGATGTATACAAAAGAGGGGAGAAGCTTTGGTATCTTTCTTAAAATTCTAGGGAAGATGCAAGGATTTACTTGACAGATAAGTGTTAAGTAATTTATAATTAATGTGTAAAGTAAAAAGGAGAATCATTATGAATAGTTTAAATGAATTATTACAAGAATTAGGTATTTCCAAAGTGAGACTTGCTAAATATTTAAATGTTTCAAGACAAATGGTTTATAATTATTTAGAATTAGATGACTTAAATAAGTGGCCTAAAGAAAAGAAAATATTATTATTAAAACTTCTTGACATTGAAGATGGTAGTGAAGATGCTATAAGTGGAATTAAAATTACTACTGACTACTTAATGGCAGTCGAAAATAGACTTAATCAAGGAGTTAAAAATACCAATGATTTAGATAGTTACTTTGATATGAAAGGTTTAGATAAAGAATCTCAAACTCTATTAGCAGACATTAATTATCTTTTAAAAGAAAAATTACTAGATGAAAATAAAAAAGAAGAAAATTATCATGTTATTAGCTATTTATATCATATGTTACAATCTTTAGATAATGTTCCAGAAATCAAATATATTCTTGGCTACATGTCTAAAACAACAGGCTTTATTAGTCCTGATGAATATGCTTTTAACGAAGATAAACAATTTATATTTGAAGGTATTTTATATTCTGCTTTAACTTTATATAACAATGGGGGAGCGAGTCGTAGTAAATTAAAAGAAAGTCATAAACGTTTTGTTCAAGAAATAGAGCAAAAAAATGAAGAAAAGCTTAGTCGTACCCAACAGTTAAATACCATAAAAATCCAAGCTTTAAGAGAACTAGGCTATGATCAAATGACTGAAGCAAATGCTGCTGAAGTACTAGAAAAAATTGCCGAAATAGAAACGAGAAAGGTATAGCATGAAAAAATATGTAGTACTTTTTATAGGAGTTATTTTAGTAGCGTTTATCATAAGTTGTGTCATCTTTATGGGCGACCATGAATTAGATTTAAATAGTGAAGAAGTAAGCATACTCTACTCCTATTTAGGTGAAGTAGATGTTTACCATTGTGGTGGCTTAAATCAATATACCGGAGAAGAAGTTACTTATGATGATATAAGCACTAGCAATAAACTTTGCCAAGCCTATTATACAGCTGATAAAGATAATATTCAAAATGAAGAAAGTAATACCACTACTACCAATGATCAAGATGTAGCTATTTGTGAAGTAGGGGATACCATTCGTCTAGCTGCTCTAGAAGATGAAAATACTTGTAGCTATCAAACCATCAGTAAAGACGATTTAAATGAAGCATATCATGATGTTTATGGTACCGATATGCCTGAAGAAGAAAACACATCATTCTATATTGGAGCAGCAGAAGCCTGCTATTTAGAAGAAGGGGAGTACTATTGTGGTAATGCTGAAACCTTTACTTGGTCTCTAAGACCTGAAGCAACTATCTATCGCCTTCTAAATAACGCAGTAAAAAGAATAAACGGTGATATAGTTATTACCGATTACTATTTAAGAATTTCTGATAACAAGTGTTACTCATCAAATAATACGGATAGTGAAATCACAGCATGTTCTAACGCCCTATCAGAAAATCCCGATACCACTATCGATTCTGAATTTGTTCAAGAATATGGTACTCTATATGAACACACTTTCAAAAGGAATTCAAATGGTACTAATTATTGGTACTCTAGTAACATAAAATAGAACTTTCATAGTTCTTTTTATTTGATTATTTATTATATAACCTTATTATATTATATAAATAAGGATATACGCGCGTATTATAACCTTACTTAATTATAAAAATAAGGTTATAAATATTTATCAATGTTTTACAACACAGCGAAAAAATTTATATTAAGTTTATGCTTAAATTTACCGCAAAACCCATCAAATACATATTTAAAGTTATTTGCGATAAAAACAGAAAAGATAAGCAATTATTAAACGCTAAATGCTTTGAATTTTCTAGATTTTCCTCCCAAAACATAGCTTCGCTAAATATATATTATGTTAACTTTGCTTTCAGAAATAATTTGAAATATACGTGTTTTTGTATTATAAGAAAAACAATTTTAAGGAGTTTATTATATGAAAAAAGAAATTTGTAATGGATTAATAGTTATAATGGCTTTAACAGGAATTTACTGTTTGTGTATGTCTTTATGGACAGGATTTTTAAGCAGTATTATATGGATAGTGATTATATATTTAATAAAGAATTGGAAACAAAAAAAGAATAATACTCTCCCCTCACCTCTCATGTAGTAGAGCCAATAAAAAATGAATATTTGAGGAAGAATATTATGACGGCCAGCGAATTTGCTTTTTTAAAAAAATACAAGAATTAGAAGCAAAATATATTATTATTCCTCAAGTTAATTTAGCTGCTATAATAGATAAAGCCGAATCAAAATATCATAATGAATTATTTAGAAATATTGATTTTGGATATTTAGTAAAGAATATGAACTATTACTTTTAATTGAATTAAATGATGCATCTCATAACCAAATTAAAAGGAAAGATAGAGATTTAAAAGTTAAAAAGATATTGAATGACTGTAATATTCCATTATTAACTTTTTATACATTTTATCCCAATGAAAAGAACTATGTTTTAAATAGGATTATAAAATTTTTGGATAATTTAAATGACGCTAAAAACAAAAATAATTAATTAATATTAATACTGTACCAACGAGTAATCCGAAATACAGATATTTATTAAGATTATATTTTCTTGCCTTAGGATAAATCACTTCAATAGCAAGCGTTATCATAATACCTCCAACAAGTAATAAAATCATACTAATAAAAGTATCTGTAATATATTTACTTAAAAATATATAAGCAAGTATTGCTCCAATAGGTTCAGCAATACCAGATAAGAATGTTTTAAATATAGCATTCTTTTTTGATTTAGTCGCATAATAAATAGGAACAGCTATAGATATACCTTCTGGAATATTATGGAAAGCTATAGCAAGACCCAGCTTAAGTCCTAATTCTATATCTTTATAAGAACTCATAAACGTTGCTATGCCTTCTGGAAAATTATGTAAAATTAAAGCAAGCATATTTAAAATTCCAAGTTTATACAAGTCATTAGCTTGTTCTGTCTTATCCATTAATTTATGCAAATATTTAATAAGAATAATACCAATAATAAAAGCAATAAAAGAAAGAATTATCCCCTTTCCTATTCCATAACTAGAAAGCAGAATATAAGTGGATTCTGGTATTAAATCGGTAATACTAATACCTATCATAATAGCTAATGAAAAAGCAAGAGATGCCGTAATAAATTTATTAATATTTTGTTCTTTACACTTAAAAAAAATAACAAATGCTCCTAGCATAGTCGATAAACCTGCTATGGTAGAAACTAGTAATGCACCAATAATTTCCATATAATCACCACTAAATTATATGAATGCTTAGTCCTAATTTATCCATAATAATAGTGGGAGGTAAAGAAAATGAAAAATAATAGAGAAAATAAGAACTCTAGAAATAATAAGAATTGTAGAAATTCTAAAAGTGAATCTAGAAATTCAAGAAGCGAAAAAAGCGAAAGAAGTTCAAAAGCTAATAGAGAAGCTCGCTAAATAAGTATAAAAGCCACGACTTAATGGTGGCTTTTTTCATGCAATAAAGGATGATGTTCATATTCATGTTCTAATTTTTCTGTTGATAAATGCGTATATATTTGCGTAGTAGATATATCACTATGTCCTAATAACTCTTGAACAATCCGCAGGTCCGCTCCATTAGCAAGCAAGTGAGTTGCAAAAGAGTGTCGTAATATATGAGGACTAATATTCTTGTGTATACCCTTTTCTTGACACAATTGCTTTAAAAATTTAAAGAAAGCTTGTCTAGTAATTTTAGTATGTCTAGAACTAATAAAAACATATTCACAAGTATGAATACCAAGTAATTCATTACGCCCAAATTGTAAGTATTCTTCTAATGCTTTTATAGACGTATCATTTATCGGTACTAACCTCTCTTTACTGCCCTTCCCCATTACTTTAATTAATCCATCTTCTAAAAATAAATTACTCATCATTAAATTACATAACTCACTAATACGCATACCACTCGCATATAATACTTCTAGCATAGCTTTATTTCTTAAATCATAAGCCGTACTAGTACGTATATCAAGTAAGTTATCTACTTCTTCTATAGTCAAATAATCTGGTAACTTCTTTTCTAATTTAGGCATTTTAATACCTTCACAAGGGTTAGAGTTAAGCACTCCATTTTCCACTAAATAAGTATAAAAATTATTTATAGTAGTTAAATATCTAGCTTTAGTTTTGTTAGATTTATCTTGGCATCGTAAGTATTCTTGAATATCTTCTTTTTTTAAATGAATAATATTTTTATTAGCGTAATATTTTGCTAATAAATAAAGATCAGTAGCATAAGATTCTCTTGTATTTTTACTTGTGTTATATTCCGCATTCAAATATTCATTCATGTATTTATCTAATTCCGGATTGTGTTCTAATATCTCTTTTAATTCGTCTTTCTTCACAAGTATCACCCTATTAATTATATCACAAAAAAATAATATTGACACCCGTACAATTGTATTATATAATAATTTTAGGAATAATATATATGTTTAAATAATTAAATATGATATAATGAATTTAGGTGAAGCATATGGAATTACTAGCAAACAAAATGAGACCCAAATCCTTAGAGGAAGTCATTGGTCAAAAACACTTAATTGGAAAAGATAAAGTCTTATCTAATTTAGTAGCAAATGGCAAAATATTTTCCATGATTCTTTACGGTAGACCAGGAATAGGTAAAACAAGTATAGCAAATGCTCTAATTAATGAACTGCATATTCGTTCTAAATTTTTAAATGCTACTACAAATAATAAAGCCGATTTTGATATAGCGATTGAAGAAGCGAAAATGTATGGTGAAATGATTCTAGTAATAGATGAAATTCATCGTATGAATAAAGATAAGCAAGATATTTTACTTCCTCATATTGAATCAGGCCTTATCATTTTAATTGGTCTTACTACATCGAATCCTTATCATAAAATTAATCCAGCTATTCGTAGTAGATGTCAGATTTATGAATTAAAAGAATTAAGCATCGAAGATATAATGGAAGGTCTAAAAAGAGCTTATTCCTACCTCTCAGATTTAAAAATTGAAGAGGATGCTTTAAAATATATTGCTACCCTCTCCTCCGGAGATTTTAGATCTGCCTTAAATACTTTAGAAGTTAGTTATTATGCTAGTAAAGAACATAATATTACGATAGAAGAAATTAAAAAAATTAATAATAAACCCGTCTTCTTTCACGATAAAAATGAAGATGGTTACTATCAAGTATTAAGTGCTTTTCAAAAATCGATTCGAGGAAGTGATGTTGATGCATCCCTCCATTATTTAGCCAGATTAATAGTAGCTGGTGATCTAGATAGCATTTACCGGAGAATGAGTGTCATAGCCTATGAAGATATTGGCCTTGCCAATCCGGGAATTGGTCCTAAAGTTATGGCAGCCATAGAAGCTTGTGAATTAGTAGGACTTCCGGAAGCCAGAATTATTTTAGGAGAAATCGTAACCGAAATGGCCCTATCCCCTAAAAGTAATAGTACTCTTTTAGCTATTGATGCCGCTATTAACGATATTAATAAAGGTCTAGCTAGTGCTATACCGAAACATATTCATGAGGGCTCTCCCGATTATATTTATCCCCACAATTATAAAAATGATTATGTGCCTCAAGAATATATGCCTGATAAATTAAAAAATAGAAAATATTATCAAAGAAAAGATAATAAATATGAAGCTAATTTAAATAAAATATATGATGAAATGAGGAATGGTTAATGAAAATTAGTATTATTGGAACTGGTATTTATGGTATAGCTTTAGCTCTAGACATGGTAAGTAATGGACATTCTGTTATTACTTGGACCGAAAGTGATAAACTTTATAAAAGATACTTAGAAAAACATGATTTTAAGCCTATTACAGATGCTTTTATTCCAGATGAAATAAAAGTTACTACCGATATTAAAGAAGCCTTAGAAAACACGGATTTTATTGTTTTAGCAACATCTGCTAAATATGTAAGAAGTATTTGCAAAGATATGAAAAAACATTATAACACTCTTACGCCTATATGTATAGCTAGTAAAGGAATTGAAAATGATACTTATTCTTTTTTATCTGATATTGTAAAATATGAATTAAAAGCTAAACATATATCCGTTATTTCTGGCCCTACATTTGCAATAGATTTAATTAATAATGATCCATGTGCCCTATCATGTGCAGTAACATCTAATAAAGCTTTTAAATTTACTGATTTAGCTCTAAGCAATGAAAGAGTGAAATTAAGAGAAAACAGAGATTTATATGGTACTCAAGTATGTGGTAGTATTAAAAATGTTGTTGCTATAGCAGCAGGTATGTTAGATGGTCTAGGTTTTAGTGAATCAACAAGAGCCTTCTTAATAACGGAAGCTATGCATGATATTAAAGAATTACTTGAAAAACTAGAATGTAATCCTAAAACTATTATGTCTTTTGCTGGTATCGGTGATTTAATTCTAACTTGTAGTAGCCCTAAAAGTAGAAATTATCGTTATGGATTATTATTAGGAAAAAGAAAAAGCAAAGAAGAAATAGAAGAATACTTAAAAGAAAATACTACAGAAGGATACTACACCCTACTATCTATCAAAGGATTAACTAAAAACAGAAAAATTAAAATGCCAATCATAAACATCATTTATGATATAGCCATTAATCATAAAGATCCTGATGAACTAGTAGACTTTCTAATTAACAAAGCATAACATACAGTTATGTTTTTTAATGCATTCAAAAAGTGGAGACAAGCTCCACCAGAAAAATAATACATCCTGCCCACGTGTAAAGGAAGCAACGTAGGCAAGATATTAACTAGCACCAACTACTTTAAATGGATCTGTCGTGGTTCCGGAGCCGGTTAGTGAAACATCACTACGTAAATTTATGACTGGTCGGACACTATAGCCGCTACGCACGTCGCCGAGGTCGAGGCTGTCATCGTCATACACCGAGAACACATAAGCACTGCCGTAAGCGTAAGCCGGAGACATGGTCCAATAAGCCTGCCCCGTATAGAGGTAACTTCCGGTATTGGTACTACTCCATGTGATTCCTGTTAATACTGCTTCATCTATAGTTACTAATCCTATTGGATTTGTTAATTTCCCATTATCTTTCGATAATATATCTTCGCTATTGCATTGTAAACTTGCTGGACCATTCATTCTATCCCATGCTGCATATTCTAAATAACTAGATATGCTCCAACTTGAACCAGTATTTAGATTTCTATCACTACAGAATCCCACTCTAGTATCGATATATTGTTCATAATGTAAGTTTTTACCTTCATTTTCTATATTAGTACTATACCAATTATTTAATGTATCCATAATTGTACTATTTTGTCCATATCCATGTTGACTTGATCCGTCATGTACTAATCCTACATAGTAACTTCCATTATATGAATTATTGAAAACACTAAATCCTATTTGTGTTCCTTCTCCTGTTGCATTAGCACTGGTTCCTTGATAAATCATCCTTATACTTCCATCACCATTAATTCGAATGATTCTCCAATAGAATCCTCTAAACTGTACCCAGTTATTGGGATTTCCTGTATAGTAATACGTTGTTCCTTTTCCATCATTAGTCCAATCCGTTGTTTGGTCAGTTGGAGGATTAGCACTTGCTAAAATGTATTCTCCGCCTGGCAACCTTATTTCCAATCCATTACTACATATTACTTTACTTGTTCCATTTAGTTTGGTACATACTATTTGATTATTATCATTTTCTTCTAGTTCTACTGTATAACTATTATTTTCTATTGATGCTGGTGTAGTCGGTTCACATATATTTGTTGTTGTTGTACAGTATGTGGCACTTGTTACATTACTTGATAAACTACTTGTTAGGGTTTTATCATCTAATGTGAATTTAGCTTCTAATGTATCTACTACACTTGTTTCTGGATTAGCTATAACATTAAT
>DVJF01000019.1 GCA_018716965.1 Candidatus Caccenecus avistercoris
TTTTTTAATTAAAATGTCAAGTGCAACTTTTGAAAATCTGTAGATATGGTTGCCCGAGCGGTTAATGCTAATGTTTTATGCCGAGAAAACTTTTGTAGATAGGCAGTATTGATACGTCATACTTGTAGTAACTACTTTTTTAAGTAGTTGCGAAAAGAAAAAGTATCAATACTGGGAACCTGTCTACAAAAGGAAATTGGAATAAATATTATGCATTAACCATTTTTTGTATATTTAAAATTTTTTTTAATATTTTGTCATCTTTAATCTCTTCTTTTAAGGCCTCAATAGGTGTTTTATAATCTAATATTTTTCTTGGATAGTTGTTCATCCAATTAACAGAACTATTTATGTATTCATACGAATAGTCATCTATATTTGTTCCTTTAGGTATAAAGTATCTAAGTATACCATTATGTCTTTCGTTAGTACCTTTTTCACAAGAAGCATATGGATGACAGAAATATATTTTTGTATCAGTATTTGAAATGATGCTTAAGAAATCACTAAATTCACTCCCGTTGTCAGTCGTTAGGCTTTTAATAATTTTACTAAAGTTTTTTCTTAAATAAACTTTTAATTGTTCAACTTTTTTCACAACGGCTTCTGATGATTTAGATTCTATTTTTAAAGCTATTTCAAATCTTGTTTTACGTTCTGTCATGGTAAGTAAACAGCTATGAATACCTTTACTACTACCTATGACTGTATCAAGCTCAAAATGACCAAATTCAAGGCGATTATTGATGCTTTCTGGTCTTCTTTCAATACTGTATTTACGTTTGTTTTCTGGTACTTCTTTCTTTTGAACATCCTTAGTATGTTTCTCAAATTTTGTCATTCTTCTCATATCGGTTATTTTAACTTTTATAATGCCATATCTAATGGCATTATAAATAGTTGGAACCGATATACTAGTGAACCCATCTTCTAGATATTTTTTTTCTTTATTCATTACACCAACTATAACATCAGGTGCCCATTTTTCATTTAGAATTTTGTCTTCAATATATTTTCTCATCTTTGGATATTTATCTAAAATATAATTAGCTTTAGAAAGGCCTCTTTTGAATTCGTAATCATTTTGAGCTCTATAAGCAGAGTATGGCAAGTTTTTAATTTTACCGGTTATTACACTAATTTTAGATTTAATTCTTTTTAGCTCTCTCGATATAGTTGACTTATGTACACCTATTTTTTTAGCTATATCAGTATTGGAGTACAATCTTTTTCCATTTTCATCTTTCTCATTTATCATAAATTCGATTTTGATTCTATCCTCTTTTTTTAAGTGGTGATATTGATTTTTATCTGTTTTTACTGTATTATCTTTTTTAGACATGTGAATCTTCCTTTCTTTATGAGCAAAAGATATTTTACAGATTCACATGTCTTTTTGCAAGTTGGAAATGTTGCACTTCAAATTTAAAATAACATTTTCTTTTGAGTTTGACAAATTAAAATGATTGTTTATAATACTACGTATGTGAAATGGAGGAAGAGATTATGGCATATTTTTTAGATAAACTATTTATCCATAAAAAAACTTACGATAAGGATTTTGGTTTTACCGAAAAAGATAGAGGATATGTTCTTTTACTTAACGATGAGGATTTAACTTTAGATGATTTGGAAGTTTTAAAAAAATTTGCTCTTGATAAAAATTACAATATCATTTCTATCGAGGAATCACTAGCTAAACTAAAAAAAGACAGAAATCATTTTGATCCTGAGGATTCGATGATTGCAGATTTGATTATGGATAGGTCAATTAATCAAAAACTTATCGAAATGGTTAAGTATAGAATAGCTGGTTATAATGAACCTTGTTCTTTAGATGAAATCGAATATAGTGCTGAGAAGATTACGGAAATTAACAATAAGCTTATCGATGGTTTTACCCGTGGTTTGGTTATGGATACTTGTGCTTTAATTCGGGAAAGAGATAACGAGGTTTGTTTAATCGGAGAAGTTAAATATGGTATGGGTTCTAAGAAACGTGAAAAAGAAAAAATTAAAAAGTAGATAAGAAAGTAGATTATGTTGATTTACTTTTTTTGTTAATACAATATTGCTTATTGAGTAAATTTGATATCTTTTGAAATTTTTGTATAATACCACGTAATTTATTGGATCGGTTGAAATGTAAAAATTAAGAATCGTTTGTTAAATATATATTAAGGAGGATTTTATAAACAAGATATTATGATATTTTATTATGGTGACGCAGGTTTATATGATGGAATTTCTAAAAGTTTACAGACGCAGATTTAATGGTATGCTTTTTTTTAATTAAAACAGTAGTTATGTTATAATTGTTATAGGAGGAGACAAAATGAATAAGGAAGTAAAATTCGTAATGTCTGATGGCTTAGTAATTAGGGGGAGTTTAGAAGGTAATTTGGATTCAGATAATTTAGTTGTTATGCTTCATAGTGGAGGTTATGACCGCCATGAACAAGGAATAAAAGAGGCAAAGAAAAATCCAGAGACTGGAAAAACGGAGAAGGTATTTTATAATCCACAGGGAAATTATGATTATTTAACTACAATGTTAAAGGATGATTATTGTGTTTTAAGGATTGATCAAAGGAATCATGGTAAGAGTGGAAAAAATGTCGATGTTCAGAAATTAGATGAAAAATTAAATGAATTTAATCTTTCAGAAAGTGAGAAGCAAGAAATTGTTAAGGCTTTGCACGAGAGAGATAATAAAAAGATAAGCGAACTTGCAACAAGTGATGATTTAAATATGCTTTTACATAGACCACCTTTAAAGGATATGTCATTTGTGGAAATGTCAAAAGATTTAGAGGAGGTAATGAAGCAATTACCAGAAGTTGTAGGCAAGTCTTTTAATTCTGTCGATTATGTTGGAACATGTATGGGAACAGTGGTTTTAGGTCTTTATTTGGAAAATGAGAAGAACAGAGAAAATGTTAATTCTATTACTCTTTTTTCACCACTTTATACATTTGATTATTCATTTACTAATACGCCGGAAGATGCAGGTCTTTTAGCTAAGAAGAAGCAAGTAATCGAAAGTGGTAAACAATTTAGACTTGGAAACGCGGTTGAAGGAAAGTCAACCTATGATGAGGTAGCTCGTTTTTCTGACGAGTTTATCGAAAATTTAAAAAACCTAGATATTCCAACTTATTGTATTCAAGGTACTAGTGATGTTTTAGTACCAGAGCAAGAACAACTTAAATTATTTACGGAAGTTATTAAGAATCGCTTAGGCAAAGGTTTGAGCGAGGTTTATTATGCGGAAATAGAGGGTGTTCATTGTTTATATGATTCGCTTTATCCGTCATTAGTAGAAGTTTCTGATTTTATAAATGCAAATCATCAAGCACAAAAAACAATTTAATTTTTTTAAGTTGTTTTTTTATAAGGCTGTGTTAAACTTTATGACTGATTAATATATTCGGCATAAGCAACATTAATGTTAATAGGCATATCAATAGAAAAAATCATATTTGATTTAATATAATTTTTATCAAGTACAATGTTACAATATGAT
>DVJF01000020.1 GCA_018716965.1 Candidatus Caccenecus avistercoris
TTTCTTCAAGAGTTAAATGTTTTTGCTTCATTTTTTATAATAAACTCCTTTCATGACAAATGAAACGATATTTATTATAAAACTAATTTCTCGTAAATCAACTAATCGAGAATTTACTATTTTAATTTACATTATAAATAAAAAATTATAATAAATACATAAAATAGTTGATTTTTTCGTAAAAATTTGATATTCTAATAATGTTCAAATGGCGGGATTGGTGAAGTGGTTAACACGGCAGATTGTGGCTCTGTTATGCAAGGGTTCGACTCCCTTATCTCGCCCCATTATATGTTTTTAAAAGTCGAACCATAAATTTGGTTTGATTTTTTTATAAAGTAAAATGGAGGAAATTATGAGGGAGCAAGATCTAGATTCAAGCAAGAATCCATATTTAAAAGAAAAAGAAACTAGCAATTATATCAAACAAGTAAACTGGGAAATGGCTATTGGTTTACAGAAAGTTGATAACTTAAGCCCATCTTCATATTTAATAAATTTATCTGATGAATATATTAAAGGTGATTTGACAATTGAAGAAGTAGAAGAAAGTTTAAAGAATTATTATATAGAACATGAGCAAAAAAAACAAATAAATAAGCATGAGAAAGAATGCGATTTTGTTTCATTACGTATAGTGGAGCTTTTAAATAAAGATAATTTTGAATTATCAGTAGATTATTTAAAATATATTCATAAATATTTATTTCAAGATATTTATGACTTTGCAGGGCATTTTAGAAATTTTGATTTTTCAAAGCATGAAGAAATATTAAATAATGATTCTGTAGCATATGGAAGCTTTAAAACATTACAAGCATCATTAGAATATGATATTAGCCTAGAAAAAAAGAAAAACTATAAAGATATGTCAATCATAGATGTTATCAATAATATTGTTGATTTCTCATCAAATATCTGGCAAGTTCATCCTTTTCGTGAAGGCAATACTAGAACTACAGCAGTATTTATTGAAAAATACTTAATTAATCTAGGATATAATGTAGATAACTCTTTATTTAAAGATAAATCAGTATATTTTAGAAATGCTTTAGTAAGAAGTAATTATTTTGATAATAAACTTGGAATAAAAGAGAATAAAAGTTATTTAATTAAATTTTATGAAAATCTATTGTTAGGAAAGAATAATAATTTGAAGTCAAAAGATATGATTGTGAGTGAATTATTTTAGGGCGAGAATAGTTTTAAAGATACTATATAAAAAGTAAATAGAAAGGTATCAATCGAAGTAATTGATAAAAAATGAAAATGAAAAATGAAACAACCAAAAATATTTTAAATTACCTTTATAAATTAGAATTCTTTAGTCCTGCCGAACCAAGAGGAAATATTGTTTATGAAAGTAATAAAAAACAAGAATATAAACTAACTGAATATTTTAGTAGACATAAAGAAACAACAGCTGTATTTACATTTTATTTTGGTATATTTAAATATCAAAAATCACTAGATGAGATAACCAAGTTAGCTAAAATAAAAGAAGAGTATCAAGAAAAAGGAAAAAATGAAAGTACAATTGTAGGATTTAAAGTTGATGAAGAAGGTAATTTTTTAGAATCTACCTTTTCAATATGCAATTTTGTTTATGCCATAAATGAAATATTAAAAATGCAAGATATTGAGATTGATTTAAAGGAAGAAAAAATACGAGAAATTACAAACCAGATCAAGGAATTGAGTCAAATAAATAAAATTGTACTAACGAATCCTAAACCGTATTTAGATAAATTATTTTTAACACTTAAAGAAGTATTTTCGTTTATCGCTGATAATATTATCTATGATCTTAAAATAACTGTAGACTATCTTTCAAAAAAGAATATCGAAGAATTAGAAGGTGCTTCCATTTTATCAAGTTTTTATTTATCAGATTTAGCCAACTTAAAAGATAATTTTAATAATAAAATAGTTAAATATTTATCTTTAGAACCGGATAAGCGGATTGCTATTGATGTAGACACTATAGAAATTGATAAAATTATATCTCCTGAAAATGCTCCTTTAGCTAAATGGCCAAGTATTTATGATTCTTCGCTCATGCAACAAGTTGCAATAAATTTGTCGATTAATGGTAATCTTAATATATTTTCAGTAAATGGCCCACCTGGAAGTGGAAAAACAACTTTAGTAAAAGAAATTATAGCAGGCCTAATAGCTAGTAGAGCAGAAATAATTAGTAATTACAATACACCAGATGAAGCTTTTATAAAAGAAGATTTTATAATTCCTGAACAATATTATAAAAGCTATTATAAATTAGATCCGAAATTATCAGCATTTGGTATTTTGGTAGCATCTAACAATAATAATGCTGTCGAAAATATTTCATTAGAATTACCTAAAGCTGAGGATTTAAAGAAAGAAAAAACGTTAACTGGTCTATTTGATAGTACAAATAACAAAGAAATATATTTTACTGACTTAATGCAAAACATCATTCCTGATTCATGGGGGTTAATATCTGCACCTTTAGGTAATAGCAAAAACATCAAAAAGTATTTAAATGCCATCTGGTTTTCAGAAGACACACCGACATTAAGAGATTATTTTAAAGATACCAATATGAGCTTTTATGAATCAAAAAAAAGATTCAAGCAAAAATTAGAAGAAGTAAAAGAGTATAGGAAATATTTGATAGAAGTAAGAAATAAAGTTAAAATGCTAGAACAAATAGAAAAAGAAATAGAAAATCAAGAAGAAAATTTAGAAGCATCAAAAAATAGATTAACTGAATTAGAAAAAGAAAAAGATAATTTAGAAAATTCAATTCAAAAATTACTAGAAGAAAATAAAAGCTATTTTAATCTTATTCAAGAAGTCAACTCTAAACTTCCTTTCATAATTAGATTATTACCATTTTTCTTTAGAAATAATGCTTTTTTAAAGAAAAGGAAAGAGTATCAAAATAGAGTAACTACAAATGATTTAAAAATATTAGAAATAAAAGAATCTACATTGGAAATAAATCTAAAAATAGAAAACCAACAGGAATTAATAAATGAATTAACAAATATAGTGCAAAACTTAAAACAAGAAAAAGATCAAATAATAATTAAGGTAAATAATTACAAAAAAGAAGGAATTATTATTGCTGATAAAGATTTTTATCAAGATATTAGAAATAATCAGAAATCCCAAGAGAAAAATCCTTGGACATCACAAAAATACAATATATTAAGAGAAGAACTATTTTATGAATCTTTACAACTTCATAAAAGCTTTATTCTAAACTCTAGTGCATTTAAAACCAATATGGGATTACTGGTTAATGCTTTAAAAGGTTCATTGGAAAATGAGAATCATAAAAAATGTTTCAAAGAATTATTAAATACACTATTTCTTTTTACTCCAGTTATTTCAACAAGTTTAGCTAGTGTGAGTAAATTATTACATCATATTGAAGCTGATGAAATAGGATATTTGATTATAGATGAAGCAGGTCAAGCAACCCCAGCTTCTACAGTTGGCGTAATTAACAGAGCTAAAAATAGTATTATTTTAGGAGATCCTTTACAAGTAGAACCAGTAGCAACTATTCCAAGAGTACTTTATCATATTTTAGATAAAGATTTATTAGTCCCAAATCTTTATCATAGTAGTGTATTAAGTTCCCAAATTTTAGCTGATACAATTAATAAATACGGTGGTAAAAGAGGAGTTCATGAAGAAGAGTGGATAGGTTCACCTTTACTGCTTCATAGACGATGTATTAATCCAATGTTTGAAATAGCAAATGAAATTGCTTATGAAAATAAAATGTTTTATTGCTCAATTGATAAAAGCGATAAAGAAACATTATCAATAAAAAAATCATGTTGGATAGACATTAAAGGAAAAGAAATAGGAAATAAAAACCATTACCTCAAAGAACAGGGTGAAAAAGTTTTAGAATTTGTTAAAGAAATGATAAAAGTTAATGGGGGACTTACAAAATTTTTCATAATTAGCCCATTTAAAACTGTAGCATATGAACTACAAAAGAAATTAAACAAAGAACTTCCAAAAATAGTTCACGAGGATACTGAAAAAATAAGAGAATGGGTTGCAAATAATTGTGGAACTATTCACACCTTTCAAGGAAAAGAAGCAAATGAGGTATTAATTGTTTTAGGATGCGATGAATCAAGTGAAAAAGCTGCAGCATGGGCAGGGCAAAAGCCTAATATTTTAAATGTTGCCATAACTAGGGCTAAATATCGTGTAGTAATTATAGGAGATAGTAATATTTGGGGTAAAATTGATTACTTTAATGTGGCTTATAAGAATTTACAATAAAAAGAGCACAAAAGGAAATATAGATGGTATAAATATTATATAATTTAAGTACCAAATATTCTTTGCTAATCAGTATTATAAATGCTATAATATATTTACCAATAGGGTTAGAAAAAAATTAGAATGTAGAAAATAAGATTGAATAACACGTAAAGCATTTAAATCACTTAAGACTTTTAAAATATCAAATTTATTATAAATTAATATAGTCCAAATTTGTCGAAATAAAGGGAAAAATGGAGGTTTAATAAAAAATATATACTAATGTTTTGAACAGAATTAATAAATGGAATAAATAAATATTGACATCAAACATATTAAATTAAACTTAATCAATTTTCGCAATATTGTTAAGAAGTAGGAGGTAGTATAATGACAATGCAGGAATTATTAAATAATTTAAGAAAGAAATTTAACAATGAAAGAGATAAAGGAACTGCATTTGAAAAGTTAATAAAAATATATTTAGAAAACGAACCTAAATATAATGCCCTTTTATCTAAAGTTTGGACTTGGAAAGAGTTTCCATACAGAGAAAATGTTGGTGACACAGGTATAGATTTAGTTGCTGAAACATATGAAAATGATTTTTGGGCTATTCAATGCAAATTTTATGACGAGGCTTATAATATTACAAAAGGGGATGTTGATACCTTTCTTTCAACATCTTCAAAATTTTTTTACGTAGATGGAAAACAAAAAAAATTTTCATATAGACTAATTGCATCATCTACTAATCACTACAATCATAATGCAGAAGAAACATTACAAAACCAAGATCCTCCAGTAGGCAAACTTGGATTAAATGATCTATTAGAATCGCAAATTGATTGGGAAAAATATTCATTAGCATCTCAAAATATTCCAATAATTCAAAAGAAATCACCGCGAGAAGATCAGGATAAAGCTATAAAAAAAGTAATAAAAGGATTCGAGAAATACGATAGAGGGCAATTAATTATGGCTTGCGGAACCGGAAAAACTTATACTAGCTTAAAAATAGCAGAAAAGCAATTAAATGGAAGAGGAAACGTATTATTTTTAGTTCCTTCAATAGCTTTAGCCAGCCAAACATTATCGGAATGGGCTGCACAATGTAAATATTCATTTAACGCTTGTATAGTTTGCAGTGATAACAAAGCATCAAAAGGTGACCATTCCACTGATTTAGGAATTCCTTCTACAACAAATGTTAATAGATTAATAGAATGGTATAATAAGTCAAAAGAATTAAATCGAAATATGAATTTTATTTTTTCTACATACCAGTCAATTGAGGTAGTTTCAGAATTTTCAAAAAAACTAAATATTGAATTTGATTTAATTATTTGCGATGAAGCGCATAGAACAACAGGAGCAATATTAAGTGATGAAGATGAAAGTTCATTTACTAAAGTTCATAATAATGATTTTATTAAAGGAAAAAAAAGATTATATATGACAGCGACTCCAAAAATTTATGGAGACGGAGTTAAAGGAAGAGTAAGTGAAATAAATGCAGAATTATGTTCAATGGATGACGAAAACTTATATGGTCCAGAATTTTATAAATTATCTTTTAGTGAAGCGGTTAAACAAGGATTACTAACAGATTATAAAGTGTTAGTTTTAGCGGTGGATGAAGAATATGTAAAAATTGAATTACAAGATTTACTGAAAGATGAAAATCATGAATTAAAATTAGATGATTCAGTAAAAATAATGGGTTGCTGGAACGGGCTGTCTAAAATTTCAACCTGGGATGAAAAAGAAAATTTCTTATCCGATCCTACACCAATGAAACGAGCTGTAGCATTTTGTAACAGAATAGTTGACTCAAAAAAATTAGTAGAAATGTTCAATTTAATTCAAGAGCATGTAAAAAGTGAATATAGACCAGACAAAGAAAAATTAGTAACAGTAGATATTAAACATGTCGATGGAACTTTTAATGCTTTAGAAAAAAAAGAAAGAATAAACTGGTTAAAAGATGATATAAAAGACGGAGAATGTAGAATTCTTACTAATGCAAGATGCTTATCAGAAGGTGTTGATGTGCCTGCATTAGATGCGGTAATGTTTCTTAATCCTAGAAGTAGTATGATAGACATTATTCAATCAGTTGGAAGAGTAATGAGAAAAGCAGAAGGAAAAAAATATGGATATGTAATACTTCCAATTGGTGTTTCAGCATCAGAAGATCCAGATGAGGCATTGAATAATAATGAAAAATACAAACTTGTTTGGGAAGTTTTGCAAGCTTTAAGAGCTCACGATGACCGCTTTAATAACACAATTAATAAAATAGATTTAAATAAGAAAAAGCCAAATCAAATAGAAGTTATTGGAATAGGTACAACAAAAGCAGAAGATAGAGACAATGGAATGAAGACCGTTAAAGTACAAGATGATATAAAGCGAAAAGTACAATTGACTCTTGATTTAAAAACATTTGATGAATGGAAAGATTCAATTTATGCTAAAATGGTTAAAAGAGTTGGTTCTAGAATATATTGGGAAATGTGGGCTAAAGATGTAGCAGACATTGCAACGTCTCATATGAAAAAAATCAAAGAGCTATTAGCTACTAATAATCCGAAAATAAAAACAGCTATTACAGATTTTATCGAAGGATTACGTCAAAATTTAAATAATTCAATAACAGAAGATGATGCAATAGAAATGTTAGCAGAGCACATGATTACTAAACCAGTTTTCAATGCACTATTTGATAAATATGAATTTGTAAATAACAATCCTGTTTCTCAAACAATGCAGAAAATGATAGATATTTTAGACAAACAATTTACAGAAGAAGAAAGAAAAAAATTAGATGAATTTTACGAAAGTATAAAGGAAAGAGCACAAGGAATTGACAACGCAGCAGGTAAGCAAAAAATAATTCTTGAATTATATGAAAAGTTTTTTAAAACGGCATTACCAAAAGAAGTTGAAAAATTAGGAATAGTATATACTCCGACAGAATGTGTTGATTTTATAATCAATAGTGTAGAATATCTGATGAAAAAAGAATTTGGAAGAAGTTTATCAGATCATGGAGTGCATATAATAGATGGCTTTACAGGAACAGGAACATTTATAGTAAGACTATTACAAAGTGGAATTATTAAGCCACAGGATTTGTTATATAAATATACCAATGATATACATGCAAACGAAATAGTATTACTAGCATATTACATTGCAACTATTAATATTGAAGAAACATTTCATGAATTAAATAAAAGCAAAAAATATGTTCCGTTTGATGGAATTGTATTAACAGACACCTTTCAGTTGTATGAAGATAACAATGAACATGAATGGACCAAAAATGTAAATGAATTAGCTTTGCCTAAAAATAGCGAAAGAGCACTAAAGCAAAGAGAATTACCAATTACCGTATGTATTGGTAACCCGCCATATTCGGTGGGACAACGCTCTAGTAATGATGATGCCGCAAATCTTCATTATAATAAATTAGATAAAAGAATTGCAGATACATATGCGAAAAATTTGAAAGTTAATAATTTTAATGCATTATATGATTCATACATTAGAGCTTTTAGATGGGCAGCTGATAGAATAAAAAAAGATGGTATAGTTTCTTTTATTACAAATGGAGCATTTATTGATAATGCTGCTATGAGTGGAATGAGAAAATCAATTTTAGATGAATTTAGTTCTGTGTATATATTTAATTTAAGAGGGAATCAAAGAACTTCTGGAGAGACATCTAGAAAAGAAGGTGGAAAAATTTTCGGAAGTGGTAGTAGAACACCAGTTGCTATTACATTTCTGATAAAGAATAGGAATAAAGACAATGATAAATATATACATTATTATGACATTGGGGATTATTTATCTAGAGAACAAAAATTGAATATAGTTAATAAATTTGACAACATAAATAATATAAAATGGAAAAATATTTTTCCGGATGAAAATAATGATTGGATTAATAAGAGAAATAATAATTATAAAAATTTTATTCAAATTGAACCCTCAAAGAAATTTAATTTACAATCAAAATCTGTCTTTTCTACATATTCTAATGGTATTGGAACTTCAAGAGATGTTTGGGTCTATAATTTTAATATAGATAAACTAATTCATAATGTTAATAGTACAATTAATTATTATAATGAATTAATTGATAATAATATAACAATAAAAAAATTTGATCAAAGTAGAATTCACTGGTCATCAAGTTTAGATAATTTATATAAGAATAAAATTAAAATATCATTTGAAGAAAAAATAACAGAAGGAATGTACAGGCCTTTTGTTAAAGAAAAACTATACTTTGGAAAACATTTAATTCATAGAAGAGGACAATTTGAACAATTTTTAACTAACAATTATCATAATAAAATAATTGCTATTACTGGTGTAGGAGCAAATAAGGACTTTTCCTGTTTTATTTCGAACAATATATTGGATTATCAAACAATGTCTAATTGTCAATGCTTTCCTTTATATTGGTATGAAAAAAATAATGAAATAAATTTATTTGATAATGATATAATTAGACATGATGGAATAACTAACTATATTCAGAATCAAATAAGTAAAAAATATAATATACAAATAGGCAAAGAAGAAATATTTTATTATGTATATGGAATGTTACACTCAAACGATTATAAAAATACTTTTGTGTCTGATTTAAAAAAATCATTACCACGTATACCAATAGTAGATACATATGAAGAGTTTGTAGCATTCAGCGAGGCTGGGAAAAAATTAGCAAATTTACATTTAAATTATGAGCAAGTGAAACCATATTCGAAATGTGGAATGTCTATGTATTTAGGTGCAGATTATAAGGTAAGAAAAATGAAATTTGGAAAAAATAAAAATAATAATAAGGATAAAACTATTATTGAGTATAATGACAAAATAACAATTTCTAATATACCAGAAAAAGCTTATGAATATATAGTTAATGGAAAATCAGCTATTGAGTGGATTATGGAGAGATATGCAATTACAGTGGATAAAAAAAGTGGAATTATTAATGATCCAAATGACTGGTGCAAAGAAGTAAATGATGAAAAATATATCTTTAATTTATTATTAAGAATTATTAATGTTTCTATTCAAACGGTAGATATTGTTAATTCATTGCCAAAAATCGATTTTGATTAAGAAAAAAGACCGTTGATGAGTAAAAATACAAAAGATTTCTTCAAAAAGAAAAAAGAATGGTCAAAAGTAAAGGATGAAATACTTGCTTGCTATTTAAAGCCTTATTTTACTAAGATTCAATATACAAAAAAGAAAATTATTTATATTGATGGATTTGCAGGAGTAGGAATCTTTGAAGATGGGACATTAGGTTCTCCTTTAATAGCATATAATATTGCCATTAAAAAAAATTTATAATAGATGTGCTGATTATGTTGAGAATTTTTGCCAAGAAAAGAATATTCTAGTACATATAAAAAATAAAACAAAAAGTTGAAAATAATTGGATAAATATATATAATATACTAAAGAAAAGGCACTAGGTTCTATAGATTGTATTGCGTTTTTTGTTAATGTAATGAAAGTGTGGTAGTGTAGTATGATTAAAAATGATAGAACTAAATTAGAATTAATTAGACTGGAAGGTATACGAAGTTTAATAGTTAATAAAATTAGTGAGACACAATTAATTAAAATTATAAAACAGGAATTTAATTTTGATTCAAAAAATTGCTATGAAACATTAAAAAAATTAAATAGAAGCCAGTTAATAAAAATAATTGATAATAGTAATATCATTAGTTCTAGTGATATTGATGAAACTTATGAACAATATAGATATGGTCTAAAGCCAGGATTTACTATTTTTACTTTTTTAAATTGTGAGTTGAGTAAAATAAATAGTGATGAAATGAATAAAAAAATAAAGAATAAATTAGTACAAATTCATTATTTTGAGGATTCTAAATTCAAATTACTTACTTTAAAAAATATAGCAAAAATAAGAGATAATACATTTGAGTTTTCTTTTACGTATTTAAGTAAATACACATATATTAATGATTCTGATGAACCAGATTATATATATGAATTAAAAGATTGCTTTGTATGGGTAAATTTAGAAAACAATTTTTTAGCAATAAAAAATTGTCCGAATGATATTCAAAATAAACTTTTAAACTTATTTTCTAGTATTTTAAGTGTATCTTTATATAATATAAAAATTACCAAAAAACTAATTAATGAAGTATTTAATGGAAAAATTAAAAAAGGGACTTTTATAAAGCCAGACGCTACTGATGACGAAGTTACTAAAATAATAATTGCAGACGAAGAATTGACTAAGAAAAAGATATATCAAGACGGTGTAAGTAGTTATGATATGTCAAACACTTTTTTGGATGAACAATTAGATGATAGTACTAAAAGCACACTAGGAATAAATTGCAAATCAGGTAAAGTTTATTTAACAAAAAATGTAAACGCAACACAATTTAGAAACTGGAGTATAAATAGCATAAATAGAATTATAAATTATCTTAATGATATTAATAATTGTAAAGAAAAAGATATTTTTCAATCAAGAAATATATTATCAAATACGAATTATAGCAGTGATGAGAAAAACATTATTGAGAATATTTGTTACAATATATTTCTGTATATAAATTCAGGAGAGACATCTTTCTTAATGCAAAAAGATGTTATGGTTATTAAAAACAAATTGAAGAGTAAGTTTTATGCCACTTTATTTGGTTTCTGCGATGTTTGTAAAGAAGAAACACAATTATTTTGCCCAAAATGTAATAGAAGTAATTTGAAATTAATAAAGAATGGCATTTATTGTATGGAATGTGATGAAAATATTTTGACTTTTTTGTGTGATGAAGGTCATAATATATATGGTAATAATTTAGTTGATATAATAAGACTAATTCCACATCGAGAATTTATAGATGAAATAAATGGTTATCTTTTGACTAACTTTGGAGTAAGATTTGAAGGAAGCTTTGTTTTAGAAAAAAATCATTTAAGCATTCATAAATATACATCAGGAGAAATTCTTGATTATACCAAAATAGAGGAATTTAAAAAAGTTCATGAAATCAATAATATAAATATTAAAAATCAACTAGATAAATATAATAAGATTAAAGAAAAGTGTAAGAAGTGTAGTAATAAAGAGTGCTCTATATGCATTAATAATACAAATTTATGTATAATGAAGTTATTTATAGGTTTTGGTAATTATAGACCAAGCCCACATCAAGGTCAAGAGTTCGGAGATGTTAATTTTAAAATTACATATGAAGGAAAAGAATATAATTTTGTCGGAATTATAAAAAGTAAGCCGAAGTCAGGTGCACTAAATTTGTCGGATCATGCCAGTAGGGAAATGATACAGCAAATATTGATGATGAGTAGAGATAAAAGAGTTGATGTGATAGGTGCAATATGTCCTGCAAAATTTCACGATCAACTGATACAAGAATTATATTATTTAGCTAAAATAACACAGGTAAAAATCATAATTTTGGACGATATTTTTATGAGCAAACTTTTAATTTATCGAAATATATAATAATTAAAATAAAAATATGTGTGACTATTACGCAAAATGTCCCGAGACAATTTAATACAGTTTTATAATATACTCTTGTATAGAATAAGGATAGTATATGAAAAATGAAAAAACTTAAAATCTATGTTATAAAAGCCTTAATGCTACCATACTAATATTAGAGGTTTTTATTATGTCTAAATTGAGTGCTTATAATAATAAACGTAATTTTAATAAAACAAAAGAACCAATGGGTAAAAAAAGCAAAAAAGCTAAAAGATTAAGATTTTGCATACAACACCATATCGCTAGAAAAGACCATTATGATTTACGTTTAGAATGGAATGGAGTATTAATTAGTTGGGCAGTACCAAAAGGCCCTTCCTATAATCCTAAAGATAAAAGATTAGCTATTAAAGTAGAGGATCATCCAATTGATTATCGTAATTTCGAAGGTACTATTCCTAAAGGTGAATATGGTGGTGGAACTGTCATGCTATGGGATAAAGGTTATTGGGAACCAATAAAAGGATATAAACCAAACTTTAAAGAAGGACCTATAAAATTTATTTTAAAAGGTTCACGATTAAAAGGAATGTGGACTTTAGTTAAATTAAAAAATAATGATACAAGTTGGTTACTTATAAAAGATAAAGATGAATATCATTTATATGATGATATAAATGAATTCAATACAAGTATTAAAACAAATAGAACCATGGATGAAATTAAAGATAATATAAAACATATAGAAATAACAAATCCAGACAAAATAATTTATAAAAAGCCCAAGGTAACAAAAGTAGACATAATAAATTACTATAAAGCTGTATCAAAACGAATGTTACCTTTAATGGAAAATAGACTTATTAGCACAATTCGTTATCCGAGTGGTTCAAAAGGTTCTAGCTTTTTTAAAAAGCATTTTGAAAACTTACATAAATTTTTAGGTTTAAAAAGAATTAAAAGTAAGAAAGAACATCAAAATGATTACTATTATATTAAAGACATTAATGGTCTCATTAGTGAAGTACAAATGAATAGTTATGAATTTCATGTATGGGGTTGTCTAGCAAGTGATGTATCTCATGCTGATATGTTAGTATTTGATCTAGATCCTGATGAATTATTAAGTCTAAAAAGGTTAAGAAAAGGGGTAAAAGATCTAAAAAGTATTTTAGATGAATATGAACTATCATCTTTCCTAAAAACGAGTGGTGGTAAAGGCTATCATGTGGTTGTTCCTCTAAATGCCAAAGTAACCTGGAAAAATGCTAGACTTATAGCCAAAAACATAGCAGAATTAATGGAAGCAAGATGGCCTAATAAATATACCAGCAATATGAAAAAATCTAAAAGAAAAGGTAAAATATTTATTGATTGGGTTAGAAACACAAAAGGAGCAACCAGTGTTGCCCCATACTCTTTAAGAATTAGAAAAAAGTTAACAGTCTCTATGCCCATATCATGGAATGAACTTGATAAAATTAAGCCAGATGAAATAACGATGGAAGAAGCAATCAAAAGATTAAAAAGAAAAGACCCATGGCAAAAATTTAATAACTAAAATTGTTGTTTTGATGCCAAATATATGTTATACTATATTTGTTTTACCAAAGGAAGTGAATTTTATGTTAGAAACCTTTTTATTAATTATATCAGTATTATTAATTGTTGTAGTTTTACTACAAGGAAATAAAGCTAGCAGTGCTGGTCAAATTATTACTGGTGGCAATGATGTCTTATTTCAAAATATGAAAGAAAGAGGCTTTGAATTATTTATAAGCCGATTAACCTTAATATTAGGAATTCTTTTTTTCATTATTTCGTTAATACTATTTTTAAAATAGGCAACGTATGTTGCTTTTTTGCTTTTTGGAGGTTTTATGAAGTATTTTGATTTTGTTCGTAGTTTTGGAGCAGAGGCATTAATAAAAGGAAGAACATATCCTAGCTATTTAATAGAGTATCTAACATCTTATGAAGAACCTAAGCAATATGTTCATGAGTTCCAAGTAGAAGACAAAAATGAATGGGATGAATATGAAGTTATAATAAAAAACAATGGTGATGAAATATATGAAGGAACATGTACTTGTGAAAAGTTTAGAAAGTACAAATCTTGTGAACATGTTATAGCTTGTTTATATGAATATTATTATCCGATAATTAGGTGTGAAAAAAAGGATTTATATGAAGAAACAAGTGAAATTCTAAATATATTTTATAATCCTAATCCCAAAAAGTCCGTTAAAGAAAAAGCATCATTGCAACTAAACATTACTTTCTATGATAATAAAATACAATATCGATTAAGTGTTGGTACTAATAAATTATATGTTTTAAATAATAAATCAAAATTCGAAAAATTTTTAGATGCTTATTTTAATGGTGGAGATGACGTATTAGGAACTAAATTTACTTATAATAAAGATAATTATTATTTTGATGAAGAAGATACAAAAGTTATTAATTATTTAGCAAATTATGAGAAAACTAGCAATTATTATTATAGTGTAGATCCTTTTGATTTAAGTGAAAGAGATTTAGATTATTTAATACACAATATTGATATTGCTAAATTACAAATAAATCGTGAAAAAATAGCAGAAATTATCGAAGATTTGCCAACTAAATTTATACTAAATCATAGGAAAAAAGATTTTTCTTTAACCATTGAAGATCTTGAAAACTACAATATTTTAACAAGCAACTGCAAATATATTCTTTATAGAAATAATTTATATATTATTCCTGAAAATTATCAAAAATTATTAAAAGAATTGTATCACAGACAAATAAACTCTTTATTATTTAAAAACAAAAACATAGAAAAATTTAATCAAGGTATTTTAAAGGTAATAAACGATAAACTACAAATAGCAGATGATATAACTGAAATTACCAAAATAACCAAACCAAGTGTTAAGATCTATTTAGATATTTTAAAAGACAAACTAACTAGTGAAATTAAGCTAAATTATAGTGGAATAGAAATTAACCTGTTAAGCAATGATACTAGTGTCTCAAGAGACTATGACTTAGAAGAAGAAATTATGCAAGATATCATAAATGTTGGTTTTGCTATAAATAAAAACAAATTTGAAATGAATGATATTGATACTATTGGTTATTTTTTAGAAAATAATTTAATGAATTTAGGAAATAAATACGAAATATATACTAGTAAAAAATTAGATAAAATAAACTTAATTAAAAAAACGCATGTCACTAAGGATTTTAGTATTGGTTATGATGGTATTATGTCTTTTAATTTTGAATTAGACAATATTAATGACGAAGAATTAAAAGGAATACTAGCTTCCTTAAAAAGTAAAAAAACTTATCATCGCCTAAAAAATGGTAATTTAATTAATTTAGAAGAAAATAAAGAATTACAAGAATTTGGTTCTTTAGTAGATGATTTAGAATTAGATCCATCCACTTTAAACGACAAAATTGAAATTCCAAAATATCGTGCCTTATACATTGATTCACTAAAAGAAAATAAATATCATGATATCAAAACAAACAATTTATTTGATGATTTTATTACTAATTTTAACAAATATAAAGATATAGACATAACTTTTTCTAAAGAAGACCAAGAAACTCTAAGAGATTATCAAAAAACGGGTGTAAAATGGCTTTATACTCTATACAAATGTGATTTAGGGGGTATTTTAGCAGACGAAATGGGACTTGGAAAAAGTATTCAAGCCATATGTTTTATAAAAGAAGTATTAAAAAATAAAAAAGATGCCAAAATTTTAATTGTTTGTCCCACATCATTAGTTTACAACTGGGAAAAAGAATTTACAAAATTTGGCCAAGGAATAAAAGTAAGAGTAATTAGTGATTCTAAAAAGAAAAGAATAGAAGCATTACATGACAACGACGCCCATGTATTTATAACTTCCTATGGATTATTAAGGAATGATCTGGAAGAATATAGCAATATGCATTTTGAAATATGTATTGTGGATGAAGCTCAATACATGAAAAATTATCAAGCCCGTATGACTATAGCACTAAAAAGTCTACACGCCCATACCAAAATTGCTTTAACAGGAACACCATTAGAAAATTCAGTTACTGAACTTTGGAGTATATTTGACTTTCTAATGCCTGGCTATTTAAATAGTGTCGAAAAATTTCGAGAAAAATACCATATTAGTGATGTAACCGAAGAAGACTTAAATCGTCTGGCAAATCTAAATTATCAAATAAAGCCATTTATTTTACGAAGGAAAAAACAAGATGTAGTAAAAGATCTGCCTGATAAAATCGAAAATAACATATATTTAGATTTACCAGAAAAGCAGAAACAGTTATATGTAAGTGTCTTAAAAGAAACAGAAAAAGAAATTGAAGAATTAATCGCTACCTCTGGTTTTGCTTCATCACGTTTCAAAATACTTCAATTATTAACCAAACTAAGACAAATATGTATTAATCCCCATGTCTTATATGAAAATTATGAAGGAGAAAGTATTAAAACAGAAAAAATATTGGAAATGATTAAAGACTATGTAAAAGAACATCATAAAATATTAATATTTTCTAGTTTTAAAAGAATCTTAGATTTATTAAAACAAGATTTAGAAAAAGCAAAAATAAGTTTTTACAGCATAGATGGCTCTACTAAAAGTAAAGATAGGCTTCCATTAATTGATAAATTTAACAGTGATAATACTAGTTGTTTCCTTCTAACATTAAAATCAGGAGGAACGGGGTTAAACTTAACCAGTGCTGATATTGTAATTCACCTAGATATATGGTGGAATCCTCAAGTAGAAAATCAAGCAACCGATCGAGCTCATCGAATTGGCCAGAAAAGAAAGGTAATTGTTAATAAATTAATTACCAAAGGAACAATTGAAGAACGAATATTAGAACTTCAAACAAAAAAGAAAATATTAAGCGAAAATTTAATTGAAGGAAATGCGGAAGCAAGTTTAGCAACTCTAAACGAAGAAGATATTAAAAATTTACTTACTTACAGTAATGATTAATTATTCAAAATAAAATGAAATGAACTTAAGGCCCAAAGTTTTTGCTTTAAGTTCTTTTTTTATTTTATTTTGTATTCGTATTAAACTATGAACTTTCATATCTTTTTTAGCTTTAAAAGTTAAAGTAACTTGATAATACGGTCCAACCTTTATAATAGATGAATCGGTAATGCGAATAACTCTATATTTATCCACAATCTTCTTAATAGCTTCTTTAATACTTTTATCTTCATCAGTAATACCAATTAAAAGATTAATATTTAGTTTTATCATTTTTAATGCTTGGATAATTAAAAGAATAGCAATAAATATACCACCAATCGTATCTATTTTAGGAATAATTTGACTTAAAAGAACAATTAGTATTAAAGCAATGGATGAATAAGCTTCCATCTTTGATTCCACACTAGAAACAAGCAATAATTCACTCTTTAAGGAGTGCCCCATACTAGCTAATTTATGTACACTAATAAATTTTAAGAAGACTGTAAAAAGAATTAAAAGAATAATGGATAAAAAAGGCTTTTGATAATCTATTCTAAAACTTAAATATATAACGAAAATACCAACTAAAAAAGCCAGAATCCCCATGAATAATTCTATAATATAAAAGACTCTGCCATATCCCAAAGGGTGATTCTTATTAGCGCGTCTCCTCCCAATTCGAATACCAAAAACGGCAATAACATCCGTTACCAAATCACTAACCGTATAAATACCATCAATAGTAAGCGTAAAAGTGTGCAGCATTATTCCGCCACTAATTTTAAGAATAGAAATAACAATATTAATGAATGTACTAAAATACATAGTTTTTAGTTCTAATTTCATGATAATCACTATATTTAGTATGTCATATTTTCTAATTTATAAACATGTAAGAAAACTTGTAAATTAATAAATTACTACTAAACATAATAACGAAAAAATGATATAATATTCTAGCTAGGAGGATTATAAATGAAAGAAGAATGGCGTAATTTTAAAGATGGTCTATGGACCGAAGAAATAAATGTAAGCGATTTTATTAAAAATAATTATCATGCTTACGATGGAGATGAGTCTTTTTTAGAAGGAACAACCAAGAAAACAGATAAAATTTGGAATACTTGTAGTGAACTTCTAAAAGAGGAATTAAAGAAAAAGGTACTAGACATTGATGTAGATCACATGTCTGGCATAAATGCTTTTGACCCAGGATATATATGTGATGAAGACGATTGTATCGTGGGTCTTCAAACAGATAAACCATTAAAAAGAATTGTAAACCCATATGGTGGTATTCGTATGGTTTACCAAGAACTAGAAGCTTATGGTTATAAACTAAATCCTGAAGTAGATAAATATTTCAATGAATTTAGAAAAACTCATAATGACGGTGTATTTGATGCTTACACGGATGAAATTAGACGGGCTCGTCATGCCGGACTTTTAACAGGCCTTCCTGATGCTTACGGGCGAGGACGTATTATTGGTGATTATAGACGTGTAGCATTATATGGTATTGACTATTTAATAGAAGAAAAGAAACATGATTTAGCAAGTCTCTTAGGCCCAATGGATAATGAACTTATTCAGTTAAGAGAAGATGTATCAATGCAAATTAAAGCCTTAGATGAGATCAAAAAAATGGCTAGTCGTTATGGCTTTGATATTTCAAGACCAGCCAAAAACAGTAAAGAAGCAGTAGAGTGGACTTATCTTGCTTATCTAGCAGCTGTAAAAGAAAACAATGGAGCAGCAATGAGCCTAGGCCGTGTAGATGCTTTCTTTGATATTTACTTTGAGCGTGATTTAAAAGAGGGAACTATTACCGAAAGTGAAATACAAGAAATCATTGATAATTTTGTTATTAAATTAAGACTAGTTAGACACTTAAGAACCCCAGAATATGATGAATTATTCTCAGGAGATCCAACTTGGGTTACAGCATCTATTGGTGGAATTACCGAAAATGGTAAAAGTATGGTTACTAAGACTAGTTATAGACTACTTCATACTCTAACGAATCTTGACCCAGCTCCAGAGCCTAATATGACTATTTTATGGAGTGAACACTTACCAGAGAACTTTAAAAAATATTGTGCAAAAATGAGTATCGATACGGATGCTATCCAATATGAAAACGATGATGTTATGCGACCTCTTTATGGTGATGACTATGCTATAGCGTGTTGTGTATCTGCTATGCGTGAGGGTAAAGATATGCAATTCTTTGGTGCTCGTTGTAATTTAGCCAAAGCTCTACTTTATTCTATGAATGGCGGTATTGATGAAGTAAAAGGTACTCATGTAATCGAAGGTTTTGAAAAAAATACGGATGAAATTCTTGATTATGAAAGTGTAAAGAAAAATTATTTCAAAATGCTTGAGAAAGTAGCCGAAGTATATTCTAATGCTATGAATATTATTCATTACATGCATGATAAATATGCTTATGAAGCAGGTCAAATGGCTCTTCATGATACTCATGTAAATAGACTTATGGCTTATGGTATAGCGGGACTATCTGTTGCAGCAGATTCACTATCAGCAATTAAATATGCCCGTGTTAAACCAATTCGTAATGAAGAGGGTATAGCCATTGATTTTGAAATAGAAGGAGACTTCCCTAAATACGGTAATGATGATGACCGTGTCGATAATATAGCAAAAGAGATTACAGAAAAGTTCTATGAAGAACTTGCTAAACATAAATGTTACCGTAATGCTCACCCAACTTTATCTGTCCTTACTATAACATCAAATGTTGTATATGGTTCAAAAACTGGTTCAACTCCCGATGGTAGAAAAAAAGGTGTTGCCTTTGCTCCAGGAGCAAACCCAATGCATGGTAGAGATGAAAGTGGCGCTATAGCAAGCTTAAATTCTGTTGCTAAATTAGAATACGCAAAATGTTGTCGTGATGGTATTTCTAATACTTTCTCTATCGTTCCAAGTGCTCTAGGTCATACCAAAGATGAACAAATTGATAATTTAGTTAGCTTATTAGAGGGTTATTTCATCCAAGGCGCTCATCATTTAAATGTTAATGTACTAAATAGAGAAACATTAATTGATGCCATGGAAAATCCTGATAAATATCCACTATTAACAATAAGAGTATCAGGCTATGCCGTAAGATTTAACAGACTTACGAGGAGTCAACAAGAAGAAGTTATTGCTAGAACTTTCCACGAGAAAATATAATGCAAGCAAGTGTTAATTCCATTGAAACCTTTGGCCTTGTTGATGGCCCCGGAATACGTACCGTTATTTTCTTAAATGGTTGTAAATTAAGGTGTTTGTACTGTCATAATCCCGAAATGTGGCAAATGGGCAATAAAAATTATACTGTTGATGAATTAGTAGCTAAAATACTTCGTAACAAACCTTATTTTAAAAGAAATAATGGCGGAGTAACATTTTCTGGTGGTGAACCTTTATTACAAGTTGACTTTTTACTGGAAATATGTAAGAAATTGAAAGAAGAAGGTATTCATATAGCATTAGACACTGCCGGTGTTGGCGTAGGAAAATATGAAGAAATATTATCATTAATCGATTTAGTTTTACTGGATATTAAGCATTCAAATAAAGATGGCTATAAAAAACTAACGGGTATGGATATTTCGGAAAGCGAAAAATTTATTGAATACTTAAATAAAAGTGGCAAACCAGTCTGGATTAGACAAGTCATTGTACCTGGCATTATGGATAATGATAAGTATTTACAAGAGTTAGCTGTTTATTTGTTAAAAATAAAAAATATTGAAAAAATAGAGTTCTTGCCTTTCCATCATTTAGGCTTTTCTAAATATGAAAATTTAAAATTAGAAAATCCCTTAAAAAATGTTCCGGAAATGAATGTCGAAAACTGTCAAAAATTATATGAAAGATTTATGAACATATATAACAACTTAAAAGACGATCAAAAATAAAAGATTGTCTTTTAAAATACTTTAAAAAAATAATTAGTTTGGTATAATAAGATTACCAAAAAAGGAGATAGTATTATGAATGAATTAGAAATTGAAAAAAATGAAAAAAGAAATGAAAAATTTATCCAAGAGTTTAAAGCTTGGTTAAAAAAACAAAATCTGTCAACCAAAACAATTAACAAACATAAAAATAACATGGAATTGTATTTAAATAATTATTTGCCATACTATGAAAGTGAAACCATGGAAGAAGGAACCTCATCTGTGTATCCTTTTTTAGGAGACTGGTTTATTAGAAAATGTATGTGGTCATCAAGAAGTAGTATTAAAGAAACAGCTTCCAGTATTAAGAAGTTTTACAAGTGCATGAACGAATTAGGATACATCGATAAAGAAAAATATGAACTTGTAGCTTTTACGATAAAGGAAAATATGGAAGAATTTTTGGAAAATTTAGATGATTATGATAATGGTAAAGGCATATGGGATTATCTTTAATGATAATTCTTTTTTTGTTAAATATTGGAAGCGAATATTTGTTTGACTAACACATACATTTGTATTATAATATTGCTAGGTGATTATTTATGACATTAAAAGAAAAATTAACAATTTTAGCCGATAGTGCCAAGTATGATGTCTCATGCTCATCAAGTGGCAGCACAAGAAAAAATGAAGGAGGTATAGGTAATGCCGCTTTCTCGGGAATATGTCACTCTTTTGCTACTGATGGTAGATGTATTTCACTTTTAAAAATTCTTATGACTAACTGTTGTATTTTTGATTGTAAATATTGTATTAATCGCAAAAGTAATAATGTTAAAAGAACAATTTTTACACCAGAGGAAATATGTGAGTTAACAATGAATTTTTATCGCCGGAACTATATCGAAGGATTATTTTTAAGTTCTGGCATAGTTAAAAGTCCTGATTATACGATGGAGCTACTGATTAAAACCATTAAAATGTTAAGATATAAATATCATTTTCATGGTTACATTCACTGTAAAGCTATACCTGGTGCAAACGAATACTTACTAAAAGAATTAGGAGGCCTAGTAGATAGATTAAGTGCCAATATTGAACTTCCTACTGAAAATGGCTTAAAACTTTTAGCTCCCAATAAAGAAGAAAACAAAGTTACGAAAATAATGTCCTATGTCAAAGAAAATCAAAGTAAATTCTACGTTCCTGCCGGCCAAAGCACCCAAATGATTATTGGTGCTACTAAAGAAACGGATTTAGATATAATGACTAAAAGTGAAGCATTATATAAAAGCTATGCTTTAAAAAGAGTTTTTTATTCGGCCTACATTCCGGTAAATAAAGATAAATTGTTGCCCATGCTTAAAACACCTCCTTTAGTAAGAGAAAATAGACTTTACCAAGCAGACTGGCTACTTCGTTTTTATGGCTTTAAAGTTAAAGATTTGCTCGACGAAGATAACCCCAACTTTAATATTTTAATGGATCCTAAAGCTAATTGGGCCTTACGTCATTTAAATGAATTCCCTAAAGAAATAAATACTGTATCTTACTATGATTTATTAAAAGTACCAGGTATTGGTATTAAAACAGCCAAAAGAATTATCGCTTGTCGAAAAAACTTTAAAATAACTTTTAATGATCTAAAAAAGCTAGGAGTAGTCATGAAAAGAGCTAAATATTTTATTACTTGCAATAACAAATATTTTATAAGCAGTGAGTATTTTAAAAAGAGTTTTATTGAAGCTAATTTAATTTTAGAAGATAATCCCAAAGTAGAAAATAATAAAGAGCAATTAAGTTTATTTTCATGATAAGTAATAAAATTTATTTATATGATGGTACTTTCTCTACTTTAATGGATTTAATAACCCAATTATTAGCCTTCAAAACCAAACCTTTAAATATATGCAATCAAAATAATTACTTGCCATCTTTATTAGATGAAACTATTGAATTAAAATTAGATAATAATTTTGATATTAGTAAAATAAAGGTAACGAAAAAAATTTTAAAAACAATTTATTATGTATATTTATCTACTGATGAACATAAAGAATTAATAATATATTATTTCTTATTAAATGGCTTAAAATATCAAGATAAAATATTTACAATGCGTAATTTAAAGTGTGTAAATAGCACTTTAAAAATAGCTAAATATGTCAATAATGAAAATCATAAATTAAAAGGCTTCTTAAGATTTCAAGAATTAGAAAATCATATATTATATGCCGAAATTAGTCCCACTAACAATGTATTAGAATTATTATCCATTCATTTTATGAAACGTCTTAAAAATGAATATTGGATCATTAAAGATGTAGGAAGAAATACGTATAGCTTTATGATAAGCAAAAATACTATATTATAGCAGACGAAAATATAAATTTAAAAACACTGGGAGCAATAGAAAAAGAAAAAGAAGTAGAAAATTTATGGGTGACATTCTTTAATACAATAGGTATCAAAGAAAGAAAAAACACCCGATGTCAAATGAATTTTATGCCGAAAAAATATTGGAAATATATTATAGAAATGGAAGGTGCATATGAAAAAAGTAATAACAGGTAAAGAGTTATATGATTGTGAAGAAAAAGCGATTGCTCTATTATGTGGAACTGTAAAAAAGACTCTAGGTCCAAGAGGTTCTAATGCCATTATTGATCATTCCCTTATGAACCCTTTTATTACCAATGATGGTGTAACTATAGCTAGAAACATAGAAAGTGAAGATGAACGGATCAATACCATTCTTACTCTTGCCAAAGAAGCGTCTATTAAAACGGATGAGACTGTAGGAGATGGTACCACTACAACTTTAGTTTTATTAGAAAGCCTATTTAAAAGTGGATTAGCTAAAATTAAAGATGGTCTAAATCCTCACCTATTAAAAAATGAATTAGATGAAGCTTTAGAAAATATAATAGAAGAAATAAAAAAAGAAAGTAAAACTCCAACGGAAGAAAATTATTATAATATTGCCAGTATCGCTGCTAGCAATAAAAGCATTGGAAAACTGATAACCAGAATGTATTTAAAAGTGGGTAGTGCTATCAAGATAGAAGAAAGTAAAACCAGTGAAACTTATACTAAAATTATAAATGGTTATAGTTTTGAACCCCTACTAGCTTCTCCTTACTTTTTTAATAACACAAATGAAATAATATATAAAAATAGTTTAATCTTAATTATGATAAAAGAAGTAAACGAAATAGGAGAGATTAGTGAAATCATAAATTATACTATTGAAAAAAGAATACCTCTTGTAATACTAGCTACTGATTATACAGAAGAAGTAATAAATGAGGTTTTATCTTTAAATTTAAGTAAAATAACAAACGTTACCTTACTTAAATTACCGGAATATGGCCTTCACCAAATGGAAGTTTTAAAAGATTTAGAAATAATTAGCAATGCCAAAATAGCAAAATCATCTGATGAATTAAGCTTAAATAATTTAGGAAAGTGCGAAGAAATAAAAATCACGAAAGAACTTGCAACAATTAATAATAATTTGCAAAGTAAAGTTATAAAAAGACACATTAATAACTTAAAAGAAAAAATTAGCACTATAGATGATGACTTTGAATTAGAATTTCAGAGTAATAGACTATCTAAATTAACCAACGGAATAGGTATTATTTATGTGGGAGCTACTACTACAACGGAAGCTAGAGAAAAAAAGATGCGATTTGATGATGCCTTCTGTGCTCTAAATTGTGCAGCAAATGGCATTATTCCCGGAAGTGGCTTAATTTTATTAAAAATAAAAGAAAATTTAGAAACAAAAAATAATGGTTCAATCATTTTAAAAGAAGCATTAGACAAACCGTTTATGCAAATTTTAGAAAATGTCGGCATTAATCCAAGTAATATTTATAATAAAATAAAAGCCGGTGATTTTAATATAATTTATAATGTTTTCGAAAACAAATTTGAAACAATATCAAAAACCAAAGTAATAGATCCCACTACTGTAGTTATCACAAGCTTAAAAAATGCTGTATCAATCGCGGGAATGCTACTTACAACTACAAGCTTGATTATTAATGAACAACAAGAATCGATTAACTACAATCTGAATAACGAATTATGATAAATATTCTAGCTAATAAGAAAAAGGTGAAAACAAAAGTTTAAAAACTATAGATTTTTGTGAAAAATAGACATGGAAAACTATGGAAAAATGTGATAATAAAATTAAAATCCAAGCCAATTTTATGTTATGACAATTAAATGTCAAGAATAAAAAATAAATATAAAAATAAATAAATATTAATAAAGAAAAAAATGTTAAAATAATAATAGAGGGAGAATACTATTATGAAAAGTCAAGAAATATACGAAAGCTATATGAAAGCATTTTCTGAAAGATGGGAATTAGAGAAAAAAATAGAAGATCTAATGAAACGCTGGGTTCAAGGAGAAATTACCTTGAGTAGTACATCAATTCAAATAGCTGTAGATAAAGGCTATGAAAGACTAGATAATTTAAAACAAATAGAAGAAATGCTACATCAAGATTATTTAAATCAAATTGAAAAAGAAAAAGCTAAAAAGGCTGCTGATCAATATTTAAGCTATCGCTATGGTACCAGACCATCAGATAAAGTTATAACGGAAGGCGTTTTAGCAAGTAACGCAAGTGAATCACATTTAGTGGCAAGACCTAAAACTAGAGAAGAACTTGAAATGGAAATGGAACAACACTTGAATAATATTAAAACTAAATGTCAAAAAGGAGATCTTAATTTAGAACAAGCAACTAAATTAATTGATGCTATAAATACCTCATATGGCTATATATTAGAAGAAACAGAAAATAAAGCTCGTCATTAAATTGTAATTTTGGATTATTAATATGCTTATTAATAATCCTTTTTATCTTATAAGAATATCCCCAAATTTCTCTATTTTTTTAAAAGTTCAATGTTAATAATTGACATCACAAATTTATTAATCATTTTCTTTAATATAATTCTTTAAATTCATCTGACTTTATAATATAATAATAGCAAGAAAGGAAACTTTGTATATGAAATTATATAATACTTTAACTAGAAAAATAGAGGATTTTATTCCCTGGGAAAAGGGAGTTGTAAAAATGTACACTTGTGGTCCTACGGTTTACAGTTATGCTCACATTGGTAACTTAAGAACATATATCATGGAAGATATACTAGAAAAAACATTACGGTTTATTGGATTTGATGTAACACGTGTTATGAATATAACAGACGTAGGCCATCTAACAAGTGATGCTGATACTGGTGATGATAAAATGGTTAAGAGTGCTAAAAAAGAAAATAAAACTGTATTAGATATTGCTAAATTTTATACTGAAGCATTCTTTAAAGACGCGGAAAAATTAAATATTAAAAAACCTGATATTGTTAGTCCAGCCACCAAAAACATAGATGAATACATTAAAATTATTACAAAACTATTAGATACAGGATATGCTTATCAGGCAGGAGGAAACGTATATTTTGATACATCTAAATTAGATGATTATTACAAACTAACTAATCATGTTGGTGAAGAACTAATTAGTGGTGTTAGAGATACTGTAGAAGAAGATACTAACAAAAAAAATAAAACTGACTTTGCTTTATGGTTTACCAAATCAAAATTTGATTCCCAGGAATTAAAATGGGATAGTCCTTTTGGTAAAGGTTATCCTGGTTGGCATATTGAATGTAGTGGTATTTCGATAAAATATCTTGGCGAATATTTAGATATTCATTGTGGAGGAGTAGATAATATATTCCCTCATCATACTAATGAAATAGCACAAAGTGAAGCTTATCTTGGCCATGAATGGTGTAAATATTGGGTACACGGGGAACACTTAAATGATGCCACAGGTAAAATGAGTAAATCGAAAGGCCATGTTTTAACCGTGTCTTATTTAGAAGAAAATGGCTTTAATCCATTAAGCTATCGTTTTATGGTTTTACTTAGTCATTACCGCAAACAATTAACATTTTCTCTTGACTCTTTAAGTGGTGCACAGAACGCTTATAACAAATTAAAAGCAAGAATAAAAGCTTTAAAACAAGAAGGTATATTAGATGAAAAGCTAAAAGAAACATATGTTACCAAATTTAAAGAATGTCTAGAAGACGATTTAAATACAGCTAATGCCATAACTTTATTGTATGATGTTCTAAAAGAGGATACTAGCGATCTTACAAAACTAGAAATAATTAAAGAAATGGATAAAGTCTTATCTCTAGATTTACTTAAAGAAGAAAAGAAAAATATCGATGAAGCATACATTAAAGAAATGATTGAAAAAAGAAGTGAAGCTAAAAAGAATAAAGATTTTGCTTTAGCAGACGAAATAAGAAGTGAATTAGAAAAAGACGGAATTATTTTAAAAGATACTCGTGAAGGAACCATCTATGAGGTAAAATAATGATTATAGATATCTTGTTTATTATTGTTTTAATATTATTAGTATTAATAAATATTCTTATTAGAACTGTTGCCGAAACGACCAAAGAACTAAAAAATAAAGCCAATTTATCAGGCTTTGAAATAGCAAGAAAACTAACAAGTGCTTATTGTGAAGATGAACCACATATTATTAAGAAAAATGGTAAATATTTAGATCATTATAACAAAGAACGTAATGTAATTAAATTATCACCTGATGTCTTTGACGGTGAAAATGCTTATGCAGGAATTATAGCCATAAACACTGCTTTAGAAGCTGATCCAAACCGGAAGAATATTTCTTTAGCTCGTAAAATAAATGCTTTTTTAGTACTAATAAGTTATGTATTAATCATTCTAGGAAGTATTACTCATAATACTCTCATTATTCGTTTAGGTACTCTGATATTTATTTTAGCTTTTATTATAGAATTTATCTTACTAGCAAGCTTATTTAAAAGTAAAGAAGAATTAGATAAATTATATGAGCAAATAGAAAAAGAGTATCTAATGAAACCAATAGAAAATTATAAAAAATATTGTCTTCTAATTTCTTTAATTAAAGTAGCTACCATGCCCTATAGTTTTATTAATTATTTTAGATAGAATGTTCAAAAATTGGACATTCTTTTTTAAAATGCTAAAAAATGCTTTTACTAATTCAACTTTTATTGATATAATGAATTATAAGGTGGTAATATGAACTTAGAAGTAAATGGTTTTAATGTGTTTTTAATAGTAGCAATAACTTTTCTAATTAGTGCTCTATTAACACCATTAGCCAAAAAAATAGCTCTTCATATTGGAGCATTAGATTATCCAAATGAAAGAAAAGTACATAAAAAGCCTATGCCAAGATTAGGTGGTCTAGCTATATATGGTGCTTTCTTAATTGGATATGCCATATTTGGCGAAATAAATACGCAAATGATATCAATATTAATAGGTGGTTTTATTTTAATATTAACAGGTATATTTGATGATATTAAACCGATAAAAGCTAGATACAAATTAATTGCTCAAATTGCTGCTGCTTTATTAGTTGTAATTTATGGTGAAGTTTTTTTCACAGAGATTAGTTTATTTGGCATTAAGTTCTATATTAACGAATATGTAAGTTATGCTATATCTACCTTATTTATTGTTGCTATAACCAATTCTATCAATATTATCGATGGCTTGGATGGTCTAGCAGCTGGAGTATCTTCCATTTATTTCTTAACCATTGCCATTATTGCCTTTTTACTTAATCAAATAGGTGGTCTAGATATTATTTTATCTTTAATTATGTTAGGAGCAACTCTAGGTTTCTTACTCTATAATTTTCCACCAGCTAGAATATTTATGGGTGATACCGGAAGTTTATTTTTAGGATATATGATATCTATTATAGCTTTATTAGGATTTAAAATAACTACTATTACATCCTTAATTGTTCCATTATGTATACTTGCTATACCAATATTCGATACAGCCTTTGCTATTTTAAGAAGATTATTAAAACATCAAAATATTGGTAAAGCTGATAAAGAGCATTTTCATCATCAATTATTAAAAATGCGTTATTCACCAACCAAAAGTATATTAATCATTTATTTTATTAATGTTTTATTTGCGGCTGTATCCATATTTTATGTTTTAGGCGATAATAAAATAGCTATAGCGATTTATGTTGCCTTAATGATTTTGCTCTTATTTGTTGTTTTAAAAACCGATATATTATATGATCATTCAAAACACAAAAAGAAGAAGTTGAAGGATTAATATGTTACAAGTTAAGAATTATAAAAGACTATTATTGATATTATTGTGTATCTATCCTGTATTTAGTCTAGAAATATTTTATAACAACTATGCTACTTTAATTCAAATTGTTTTCATAGCAATTTTTTTGCTATGGACATTTTTTATTAACAAAGAGTCCCGAAAAAGTATTAAATATCTTATCATCTATACAATCTTTTTGCTTATATATGGTATATTTCATCATTTGAATGCTCTAGATTTTCATTCACTAGTTCCGGAAAATTTTAACTATAACTATTTAGATGAAATCCTTTACTTAGTAAAAATGAGTATTCCCGTATTCTTTATTTATTTAATGTATTATTCTAATTTAGAAAAAGAAGATTACCGGAAAGTAATAAAATCTTGGATTATTATCATAGGTGGCAGTATTATTATTACAAATATCCTTGGCATATCCCTAAGTAGTTATAATAATGAAGTAATAAAAGGAAGTATCTTTAGCTGGTTTAGCAATAACTATATTTATAATGAATTAGCTAGTAAAGGATTTTTTATGTATGCTAATCAAATAGCATGTCTTCTAGTAGTGCTAATTCCTTTAGCTAGTTATTTCTTCTTTAAAGATAAACTAAATATTGTATATGTAGCTATTATTATGCTTACTGCCCTAATGCTTGGAACAAGAGTATCAAATTTAGGAAGCATAATGGTCCTTATTGCATCTATCCTAGCTTATATGTTTTTTTGCATTCTAAAAAAAGAAAAATTACAATGGAAGAAGCTTGGACTTTGCGGGATAATTGTAATTATTTATGCCTCTATTCTTCCTTTTTCACCAACTTTTAGCAGGTACGAAGTATATGACTATTTAATGCCTAAAAGTATTAAAGGACTAGTAGCGTCTACTGCAGACACTTATATTAGTGATATAGAATATATTAAAAATCACTATGAGGAAAAACAAATTAACGAAAACTTCATTTTACATAGTTATCCATATGAATACGACCCAGAGTTTTGGCTAGGTATTTTAAATGAACCAATTAATAAAAGAGCAGATTATCGTTATTTAGAAATTAGTATGGTTAAAAGAGTAGTAGAAATAAATGATAATAAAAATGATATTTGGTTAGGAATAACGAATGATCGTATTCAAAACATTTTTAATATAGAACGAGATTATGTTTTACAATATTATGCCTTTGGCATTATTGGTTGTATTTTGTTTCTAGGTATATATCTAATTTTATGGATTCTAAGTATAGTTAAATTGATTAAAAAATTTAATTATTTTAAAACTTCTATTGTCGCATCTATTACGCTTCTCTTACTTATCGCCTATTTAACTGGAAATATATTTAGTCAAATTGCTATATTTATTCCTTTGTTATTTTTATCAAGCATAACATTTATAAGGCAAAAATAAAATTTTGCAAATACGCTTTCAAAAAAATAAAAAAAATAAAGTTTTGCAAATACACTTGCAAAGTTTTTTGATATATGATATTATGTAGATGGGTGAATAAAATGATAATAAGAGAAAAATATCTTAATAAAATGATAATGCTAAAAGATACAGAGTTTATAAAAGTTATAACTGGTCTTAGAAGAAGTGGCAAATCTACTTTAATGCTAATGTACAAAGATTACTTGCTTAATAATCAAGTTAAAGAAGATAATATAATTTATATAAATTTTGAGTCAGCAATGTATGATGACATAAAAAATTATAAAGATTTATATCAATTTGTTAAAGAAAAAATAAAAAAAGATAAAGTGTATTTGCTGCTAGATGAAGTTCAAAATGTAGAATTATGGGAAAAAGCCATAAATTCTTTTAAAGTGGATTTTGATATAGATATTTATATAACTGGTTCTAATGCTTATTTGCTATCTAGCGAATTATCCACTCTCTTATCAGGAAGATATATTGAAATCAAAATGTATCCTTTATCATTTAAAGAATTTTTAATATTTAATAATTATGATACTATTAACATAGAAGACAAATTTAATGAATACTTAAAATATGGCGGATTACCAGCCATAACATTAATCAAAAATAATGATGAATTAGTATTATCTTATTTAAATGATATATATAATTCAATTGTAAAAAAAGATATTATAGATCGAAATAATCTCAAAAATACCACTTTACTAGAAAATATTATCAAATATTTAGCTAATAATATAGGCAGCCCAATATCATCAACTAAGATAAGTAATTATCTTAATAGCAATAAAATTACCCCAAATTGTAATCATCAAACAATAGATAATTACCTAAATATGCTCGAAAAATCATATATAATATATAAAGCAGATAGAACTGATATCAAAGATAAATCAGTATTAAAAACTTTAGGGAAATATTACATATCTGATACAGGTATAAGAAATATTATTTTAGGCTTTAGAAATATAAATGAAGGTCATTTATTAGAAAATGTAGTTTATCTAGAACTATTAAGACGCGGATATAAAGTAAGTGTTGGAAAGACTTATGAATATGAAGTTGACTTTGTTGCTGAGAATCCTAATGAAATAATATATTTACAAGTATCGCTCAGTATAAGTGAAGAAAAGGTTAGAGATAGAGAAATAAGAAGTTTGGAAAATATCAAAGATAATTATGAAAAAATAATTTTAACTATGGATAAAACCATAAATCAAGATTTTAATGGGATTAAAGTAACGAATATAATTGATTGGCTATTACTAGATAAAAAATAATTTGAAAAAAGATAATTAGGCGATATTGCAGATATCGTCTAACATATGCTATAATAAAGATAGGAGGCCAAAGAAGTATGTCAAAATTTTTAAATAATATTAAATATACATGGATCAAATATGGCTTTTTGTTACAACAATTAGTATCAAGAGATTTTAAAGTAAAATACAAAAGAAGTGTATTAGGTATACTTTGGAGTTTATTATATCCAATTTTAATGATGGCTGTTATGGCGATTGTTTTTTCGAATGTCTTTAGAATGAGTACTCCAGGTGTAAGTTATTTAGCGTATTTAATGATTGGTTTAACACTCTTCAATTATTTTAATGAAGCTTCAAACCTAGCTATGAGCAGTGTTGTTAGTAACTTTTCTCTTATTAACAAAGTTTATATTCCAAAGTACATATTTCCATTATCTAAATGTTTATTTGTAGGTATCAATTTTTTATTAACTTTAATTCCTTTATATATTGTTATTATAGCAACGGGAACGGGACTTAATTGGTGGCATTTCTTATTACCATTTGCTTTTATTTGTCTATTTCTATTTACCGTAGGAATGGGCTTTATTTTGTCTACCATTTCTGTATTTTTAAGAGACATGTTTTACATTTATGGCATTATTACCACCATTTGGACATATTTAACGCCAATCATGTATGATATTGAAATTATTAATCCTACCCTACAATTCATTATGAAATTTAATCCGATGTATCAATTTATTAATTTTGCGAGAACTATAATTCTTTACGGTAACTGTCCTACTATTGGTCAGTTTGCAGGATGTGCCGTATCAGCATTAGTAATATTCTTTATTGGTATATTTGTCTTCAAAAAGAACCAAGACAAATTTATCTATTATGTATAGGAGGACACCATGAAGAAAAAAGAAATAATGATTGATGTAGATCATGTATCCATGCGTTTTAATCTAGGAATTGAAAAAGGGTTTTCTCTAAAACAAGGATTCGTTGATTTATTTAACAAAGAAAAAAGACAAAATAAGAAGAAAAATGAATTTTGGGCTTTAAAAGATGTAAACTTTAAAATTAATAAAGGGGAAGTTGTAGGATTCATTGGTTCGAATGGTGCTGGTAAATCTACTCTCTTAAAAGTAGTAGCGGGTGTTATGAAGCCAACTAAAGGAAGAGTTGCAGCCTATGGTAATATTTGTCCAATGATCGAACTTGGAGCTGGCTTTGATCCTCAACTAACAGCTAGAGAAAACATTTATTTAAATGGTGCTGTAATGGGTTATTCCAAGGAACTCATTGATAGTAAATTTGATGAAATCGTTGAATTTTCAGAATTAAAAGACTTTTTAGATGTACCAGTACAGAATTTTTCATCAGGTATGACAGCGAGACTTGCATTTTCTATTGCAACTATAGTTGATCCTGAAATACTAATTGTTGATGAAATATTATCAGTCGGAGATATAGCATTCCAAGCTAAAAGTGAAGCTAAAATGTTATCGATGATTGGCGGAGGAACTACAGTATTATTTGTATCCCATTCATTAGCACAAATAAAAAAATTATGTGACCGCGTAATTTGGATAGAACACGGAGTTGTCCAAAAAATTGGTGGTAAAGAAGTATGTGATGAATACTTAGAGTTTATGGAAGGCCGGTCATGAAAAATATTATCTTTTTTAGCAAAAATTTAAAAATAGGTGGCATGGAAAAATCTTTAGTAAGCTTATTAAATGAACTTAATGCTTACTACAAAGTAACTTTGGTTTTAGAAAAAAAAGAAGGTGCACTATTAAATGAATTATCACCAAATATTAAAGTCACAGAATATCAATTATCAACTAGCCAAAATGTTGTGTTTCGAAAAATTACTAATTTTACAAAAAGAATAATTTGGACCTTAAAAAACAGGAATAAATATGATTTTTCGTGTAATTATGCCACTTATTCAATTATAGGTTCTAAATTAGCAATTATAAGTTCAAAAAACAGTGCTTTCTACATTCATAGCAATTATTATGAAATGTATCATGGCATAAAAAAAGACATTTATAATTTTTTTGAAAAACACGATCTAGATAAATTTAACAAAATTATATTTGTGTCAAATGAAAGCAAAGAAGGATTAGAAAAAGTATATCCTAAACTACAAAGCAAGTTTATTGTTATTAACAATTTAATAGATTACAAAAATATCCAAAAGAAAGCAAAAGAACCAACAAAATTAAATTTTTCTAAAAAAGATACTAGCTTAGTTTTTATTGGTCGGTTAGACAATGACTCAAAAAATATAGAATTATTATTAGAAAGTTTTAAACTAGTAATATCAAAAAGTAAAAACTACAAATTATGGATCATTGGCGATGGCCCATATAAGCAAAGTATAAAAAACTTTATAAAAGAAAAAAAGCTAGAAGATAACATTAATCTAATTACTGAAACTTTAAATCCTTATATCTATTTATCACAAGCTGATGCTTTAATATTAACATCAAATTATGAAGGATTCCCAGTGGTTTATTTAGAAGCACTAGTCTTAAACAAAAGAATTATTACAACTATTGCATGCAGTGACGAAACGATTGATATGAAAAATTATATCACTTTAGTAAAAAAGAATGCTCATGATATTGCCAAAAATATCTTGGAGTTATCTAAAGAATTAATAAATTACAATTTGAATTTTCAAGAAATTAATAATATAAAAATAGAAAAGCTAAGAGAAATTATTGAGAGGTGTAAATAATGGAAAAAATAATTCATTATTGCTGGTTTGGGGGGAAGCCACTACCGAAATTAGCAAAAAAATGTATAAAAAGTTGGAAAAAGTTTTTACCAGACTTCGAAATTAGAGAATGGAATGAAACAAATTTTGATATAAATATTACTAAATTTTCAAAACAAGCATATGACGCTAAAAAATGGGCATTTGTTAGTGATGTGGCAAGAATATATGCTTTAAAAAACTATGGTGGTATTTATTTTGACACAGATATGATAATAACAAAAAATATAGATGAAGTACTTACTCATGAAGTAGTAGCGGGTTGGGAATCTGAGTATAATGTTGCAGTAGGCGTTTTAACAGCAAAATCGAAAAACAATGAATTGATTAATAAATTATGGGATTTTTATTGTGAAAATGATTTTTCTGAAGAAAACGTATACTCATTATCTATTCCTACAATTTTAACTAATTTATTAAAAAGGGAATATAACCTTAAATCTAAACATTTAGAATGCCAAACTTTAAGAAATGATATAAAAATATATGCGAGAGATTATTTTTATCCTATAAGCTGTGACAAAAGCCCTAATATGTTTACAAATAATACTTGTATGATTCACTACTATATCGGAAGTTGGATTCCCCAAAATGAACAGAAAAGACTGAAATTCCAAATGATATTTGGTAAAAAGCTTGGTAACTTTATTCTAAATGTTTTAGTTAAAGGGAAACGCATATTAAAAAAAATAGCTAAAGTAATTTTATATCCTTACATTAAATATCGACGTAAAAAGAATGAAGAATTATTATATAGTAAAGCAAAAGAAGAATTTATGCATAACTTGGAACAATTAAATAATCCAAAATATGTAGTATTTTACAATAAAAATTGGTTAGGTACTCAAAATGCCACCAAAGAATTATTTGAAAATACTATAGGAATAGAAGAACTTAATAATGAAATGTTGATTAAAGATATAGCAGAAGAAATTATATCAAGAAAAATTAATTTAGTGATTTTTAGTGCATTTTCTTATGGTTGGGATAAACTCATTAAAGTCTTAAAAGAAAAGAAATCAGAAATCAAAATAAAAATTATTTGGCATGGAAGTCATGCAATGAATGTAGAATACTACGATTGGGAAATGTTTGAAACAATTTTTAAACTTCTTGATAATGAACTAATTAATAGTATTGGATTTGTTAAAAAAAGTATGTATGAATTTTATAAGTTAAAAGGTTATAATGTTGAATTAATATTAAATACAGTGCATTTGCCTAATATAAGTATTTCTACAAAGAAGAACAATACCACATTAAATATCGGACTTTATGCTTCAGGAGATAGGTGGGTAAAAAATTTTTATAATCAATTAGGAGCAGCGAGTCTTTTTGAAAATAGTAATATTGATTGTATTCCGATTAATGAAAAAACATTAAAAACTGCAAAAATATTTAAAACAGCAATATCAGGATTAAGCACTCCTATATCAAGGGAAAAATTGTTAGAAAGAATGGCCAAAAATGATATCAATTTTTATGTAACATTTTCTGAATGTGCGCCTTTAATACCATTAGAAAGCTTAGAATTAGGGGTGCCATGTATTACAGCGCATAATCATCATTATTGGGAAGGCACAGAATTAGAAAAATATTTGATTGTAAATGAAAATGATGATATTATTAAAATATATAATCAAGCTAAATATTGTTTAGAAAACAAAGAAAAAATATTAAATTTATATAAAAAATGGAAAAAGGAATATGATAAAGAATCAAAAAAAAGCGTAGAAAGGTTTTTAGAAAATAATTTATAAAATTAGTTCTGAATCGAATGGAGGTATGATTATGAAAGGAATAATTTTAGCTGGAGGGAAAGGAACTAGACTATATCCTAGTACGTTGGCAATATCAAAGCAATTGCTACCTATATATGATAAGCCTATGATTTACTATCCGTTATCTATTTTAATGTTAGCCGATATAAGAGAAATTTTAATAATTTCAACACCTGAAGATATTGAGCAATACAAAAGGCTATTAGGAGATGGTAGTCAGTATGGATTAAAACTAGAATATGAAATTCAAGAGAAGCCAAGAGGATTAGCAGAGGCTTTCATAATTGGTGAGAATTTTATTGGAGAAGACAACGTTTGTTTAATATTAGGAGATAATGTTTTTTACGGAGGAGGAATTACTCTAGCTTTGGAAGAAGCATCAAAAATACAAGAAGGAGCAATGATATTTGGATACTATGTAGAAAATCCGAGGGCATTTGGTGTAGCAGAAATTAATAAAAATGGGGACGTAATCTCTCTAGAAGAAAAACCACAAAACCCTAAATCAAACTATGCTGTCCCAGGACTTTATTTTTATGATAATTCTGTTGTAAGTATAGCAAAAAGTGTTGAACCATCAGCTAGAAATGAACTTGAAATAACAGCTGTTAATAATGAATATTTAAAAAAGAATAAGCTAAAACTAATTGCTTTAGGTAGAGGATTAACTTGGCTTGATACAGGAACAGTAGAAAATTTAAATAAAGCTTCACAATTTGTAGGTGCAATCCAATCTCAACATGGCAGATACGTCGCATGCTTAGAAGAAATAGCTTATAATAAGGGCTATATCACTTTAGAACAACTGCAAGAACGTGGCGAGCTATTAAAAGCTTCAGATTATGGGCAATACATTTTAAATCTTTATGAAAAAGAAAGCGAAAGGAGAAATGTAAGATGAAATTTGTTATTACTGGTGGTGCAGGATTTATTGGAAGTAACTATTTACACTATGTAGTGAATAAATATCCTGATGATGAATTTATTTGCATCGATGCTTTAACATATGCAGGAAATTATAATAATATTAAAGATTTATCATCTATGAGTAATTTTAAATTTATAAAAGCAAATATTTGTGACCGTGAAAAAATTATTGATATTTTTAAACAAGAAAAACCAGATTATATAATAAATTTTGCAGCGGAATCTCACGTAGACAATTCTATAAAAAATCCGAATTTATTTGTTGAAACAAATATTATTGGAACAATGAACCTTATGAATGCAGCAAGAATTATTCAAGATGAAGGAATTCACAAAATTAAAAGATTTCATCAAGTTTCTACTGATGAGGTTTATGGTGACTTGCCATTAGATAGACCTGACTTGTTATTTACAGAAAATACACCAATACATACCTCAAGCCCTTATTCAGCATCAAAAGCAGGAGCAGATCTACAAGTTTTGGCTTACGCTAGAACTTATAAACTCCCAGTGACTATATCAAGATGCTCTAACAATTATGGCCCATATCAATTCCCAGAAAAATTAATCCCAGTAGTAATAAGTAAGGCCCTAAAAGATGAACCTATACCTGTATATGGTACTGGAGAAAATATTAGAGATTGGATCCATGTATATGATCATAACGTTGGAATTGACTTAATAGTTCGGAATGGTAAAGAAGGAAACATCTATAACTTAGGTGGACATTCAGAAAAAACAAATTTAGAGCTTGTGAAAATCATTTTAAAAGAATTAAATAAACCTGAATCGTTAATAACATTTGTAACTGATAGGCCTGGACATGATTTAAGATACGCTATAGATTCTACAAAAGTAGAAAAAGAATTAGGATGGACTCGTACATACTCTTTTGAAGAAGGAATAAAATCAACTATTGAATGGTATGTACAAAATCAAGAATGGATTGATGATATAAAAAGTGGTAAATATAAATACAGTTATGAGGATAACAATGAAAAAGAGTAATATTGTTGTAATTGGTGCATCTGGAAATATTGGAATGTATTATCTAGACTATTTATTAAATAATTTAGACCAAGAAAAATATAATATAATTGCTACAGGGACAAAAAAAGAATATCCCTATACTTTTTACAACGGAAAATATGTTCAACTAGATATCTGTAACACAGATGAATTTAACAAACTACCACAAGAGAACGTTAAGGCAGTTATAGATTTTGCCGGAGTGTTACCGGCTTATAACGAAGAGAACACAGATTTATATATTGATGTAAATGTTAAAGGAACAGCACATGTTTTAGAATATTGCAAAAAAGTATCAGCCGAAAGAATTATTTATACTCATACATGGGCCGACTTAAATGGATATCTTTCTTTAGATAAACCCTTAAAGCCAGATTGGGCTTACAAACCAATAAGAGAGGGAGATCATGCAATATATTGTAGTACAAAAATATGCGCTGTAGAATTAATAAAGGATTATTATGCTAAATATGGTTTGAAATATTCGATTTTTCGATTACCTAATATTTATATGTATAGTCCAGAGAAATATTATTTAGTAAATGGTAAAAAAACACTAATTTCATATCGTTATTTAATTGAGAAAGCTGAAAATGGAGAAGATTTAGAGTTATGGGGTGACCCAACTAGAGGAAAAGATATTATTTATGTAAAAGATCTATGTCAAATGATTTTTAAAGCAATGTTTGTTGATAGTAAAATTGGGATTTACAATGCTGGAACAGGTATCAAAACAACCATGAAAGAACAAATAGAAGGGATTATAAAAGTATTTGGCAACCCTCAAAAAAAATCAAAAATTATTTATTGTCCAGAAAAAAGAAATTGCGATAATTTTGTCATGGATATTGAAAATATAAAAAGTGATTTAGGTTTTAAACCAAATTATGATTATATTTCTTATTTGCAAGACTACAAAAAGGAAAAACAACTTAATAGATTTATAAAAAAGAAAAGGGATTAAATGATGAAAAAAATAGTTATTATTGGTGCCAACGAATTTCAAAATCCCCTCATATTAAGAGCAAAAGAATTAGGCTATGAGACCCATGTCTTTGCTTGGGAATGTGGCGATGAAGGAGAAAAAAGTGCTGATTACTTTTATCCGATAAGCATAACAGAAAAAGAATTAATATTAGATAAATGTAAAAAGATAAAACCTGATGCAGTCACTTCCATAGGCTCTGATTTAGCAGTGTCAACAGTAACATATTTAGCAAAACAATTAAATTTGCCTGGCAATGATGAGAAATACTCACTTATATGTACGAACAAATATGAAATGAGAAAAGCACTAAATGAAGCTGGCATAAAGGTCCCAGAATTTCAAAAAGTCAATTCATTGAAATCTATAAAAAAGTTAAATTTTCCGAAAATTGTGAAACCGACTGATCGTTCAGGAAGTAGAGCTATTAACTTGGTGAATAATGAAGAGGAACTGAAAAAAGCGATAAAAAATGCTATTGAAAGCTCTTTTGAAAAATGCGCAATAGTAGAGGATGTTATCAGTGGGGAAAGAGAATACAGTTGTGAAACTATATCATATCAAGGAAATCACATAATTTTGGCAGTAACTAAAAAGTATACTACTGGCTTTCCAAGTTGTATAGAAATTGGACATATTGAACCAAGTGATTTATCTGATCAAGAGCAAAAATTATTATCAGAGATTTTGCCTAAAGCTTTAGATGCTTTACATATTAAAAATGGTGCTGCCCATACAGAATTTATAATTGATGACAAAGGGGAAATAAACATAGTTGAAATAGGTGCTAGAATGGGTGGAGATTGCATAGGTTCTCATTTGGTAAGATTATCAACAGGTTATGACTATTTAAAAATGGTTATAGAAGTTGCTTTAGGAGAAAAACCTACCTTAAGCCGAATGAATCATTATAAATATGCCTTTATTAAGTTTATTTTTAATGAAGCAGATTTAAAAAAAATAAAAACAATTGCTAAGACCTGGCCAAATCTGATAAAATATAAAAGTGAAATAAAACCATTTAATCACAAAGTTACAGACAGTTCCAGCAGATTTGGTTATTATATATTTGCAACAAATGATATAGCTTTAAAAGAAAAAATAATTAATAAGGTGAAATTATATGAAAACTAAAGAATTTTCTATAGTAGTTCCAGTTTATGGATGTAAAGCTGCACTTGAAGAACTATATGATAGAATAAAAAAAGTTATGGATAAAATATCCAAAAGTTATGAAATAATTTTAGTGGATGATCATTGTCCACAAAATTCTCTTGAGGTAATAAAGAAATTATGCGAAAAAGATAAATCCGTCATTGGGATTGAAATGTCTAAAAATTTTGGACAAATGAAAGCAATTTTGGCTGGTCTAGATATATGTCAGGGAGAATTTGTAGTTGTGATGGATTGCGATTTACAAGACAGACCGGAAGAAATTCCTAGATTGTTCCAGAAATTAAATGAAGGATACGATGTGGTATTTGCTAAGAGACACCAAAGAAATGATAAAAAGAGTAAAATAAAAGTATCAAAATTATTTTATAAGTTGTATACAATAGCTACAGGCCAAGAATATGATCCTGATTTATGTAACTTTAGTATTTGTCGAAAGAAAGTAATTAAAAATTATTGTAAAATAAGAGAAGAACATCGAGCTTTTGTTATGTACATAAAATGGATGGGATTCAAGCAAACATGTATAAATGTTAAACATGATAAGCGAAAAGAAGGTAAATCGTCTTATAATTTTAAACGCCGTTTGAAATTAGCAACGGACATTCTATTCTCTCAATCAGATGAATTATTAAAATTTATTATGGGCATAGGTTTGTTGATATCAATTATATCATTTTTAGTTATAATTTTAATAATTGTTTTATATTTTACTATCAACTTAAGTATAGGATGGCCAAGTTTGATTGTAACCATTTGTTTGATGGGTGGACTAAATCTTTTCGCAATAGGAATAGTAGGTCTTTATGTTGGTAATATTTTTGTACAAGTAAAAAACAGACCATTATATTTTGTAAGAAATTATTTTAATTATAAAAAGGAGAGAGAAAATGAAAATACCATTTAATAAGGCTTCAATAACAGAAAAAGAAAAAAAATATGTAATAGACTGCTTAAATAGTGGCAGAATTTGTGGAGATAACAAATATACTAAATTAGTGGAACAAAAATTTAAAGAACTATTTAATACAGATATATTATTAATCACTTCTTGTTCCCATGCTCTAGATATGACAGCAATTCTAGCAAATTTAAAACAAGATGATGAAGTAATATTACCATCCTATACTTTTGTATCAACTGCAAATTGCATTGTTTCAAGAGGTGCAAAGCCAATTTTTGTAGATATAGATCCTAAAACCCTAAATATCGATCCAGAAAAAATAGAAGAAAAAGTAACTTCTAAAACAAAGGCAATTTATGTAGTACACTATGCAGGTGTAGCATGTGATATGGATAGAATAATGGAAATAGCACACAAATATCATTTGAAAGTAATTGAAGATGCTGCTCAAGCGATAGATTCATACTACAAAGGAACTCTATTAGGTACTATAGGCGATTATGGAACTCATAGCTTTCATGAAACAAAAAATATAGTCATGGGAGAAGGCGGTTCTTTATTAGTGAAAAATAAAGATGAATTTGCCATCGCTGAAATGATTAGAGAGAAAGGAACAAACAGAAAACAATATTTTAAAGGATTTGTTGATAAATATTCCTGGCAGATGCCTGGAAGTTCATATTTGCCATCCGATGTTCTAGCAGCTATTTTATATGGGCAATTAGAACGTTTAAATGAAATTCAAACTAAAAGAAAACATATTTGGAATACATATAATAAATTGTTAAAAGAATATGAAAAACAGAATTTGCTAAAATGTCCTTATATTCCAGAATATGCAACAAACAATGCACATATGTACTATATTATTTTGCCATCAGAAGAAAAAAAAGACGAATTCATTAATTTTATGAAAAGCAATGAAATAGAAACGCCATTTCATTATATCCCTTTACACTTATCTAAAATGGGAGAAAAGTTGGGATATAAACCTGGAGATTTACCTATAACAGAAGATTATTCGAAAAGATTAGTAAGATTACCACTTTACGCCGATATGACGAAAGATGAGCTAAATTATATAATATTGAAATTAAAAGAATTTTTTGAAAGAGAAATAAAACATGAAGACTAAAAGTATTATTATTGCTTTTTTTCTATATTTCATTATGTCGTTATCGAGTGTATTTATGAAATATGCCTCTATGCAAGAAGCCATTATGCAAAAAGGAATATTCTATATAATATCCATTCTAACTTTAGGCTTATTTGCCATTCTTTGGCAAAAGCTACTGGTTAAAAATCAACTAAATAAGGTATATGTCTTTAAATCAACAACTATCATATGGGGAATGATTTTCGGATATATCCTTTTTAAAGAACAAATTAACATTCAAATGATTATTGGTGCTTTTTTAGCTTTAATGGGTGTAATTATAATAATTAAGGGTGGTAATTATGAATAATTATGGTTATATGTTTCTCTTTATACTTTCGATTGCTGTAGCCTCATATAGTCAGATATTGCTTAAATTAGGTGCTGGAAAAAAACAAATTTATTTAAACGGTTATACAATAATTGGATATATTTTAATGGTCTTGTCAACTTTAATGACATTATTAGCTTACCAAAAAATATCTTTATCTTTAGGCCAAGTTTTACAAGCACTAAGTTTTGTATTTGTTAGTATATTAAGTTATATATTTTTGAAAGAAAAAATTGAAAAAAGAACAATAATAGGAATTGTAATTATTTTATTAGGAGTCTTAATTTTTAATGTGTAGTAAGGAGAAAAATATGAAAAATATAATATGTAATAATTTTAAAAAGAAAATTTTAGCAAACAAATATTTCTATACTGTGCTATTGTTAAGCTTTATAATATTGTTATTTTTAATGAAAAATGTAGTTATGTATGCGGACGATTTTGCATTGAAAATAATAAGCAATCAAGGCTGGTCTGCTATTTTCGAAAATCAAATTAATCATTATCTTACTTGGGGAGGAGGATTTACTCCGTTATTAGTAACTGTATTTTTAAGATGCCCATTTTTTTGTTGGAAAGTAGTTATCGCATTATTAGTGTGGTTAATAATTTATATGTCAGCTAAAATGCTACCAGCAAAAAGTGATAAACAACGCGCCTTTTGTTCTCTAATAATTTTAAACTGCTTACTCTTTGCTACAATAAAAATAAATAGGGAAACTATGTTTTGGTTAGATGGTAGTATGGCATATGTTTTTACAACGTTTCAAATTTTTCTATATATCTACTATTTAATAACAAGGATTTTTTACAAAAAAATTAAAAAAAGGGATTACATATTGTTTCCAATTATAGCCTTTCTAGCTGGTTGGAGCAGTGCGCAAACAGGAGCTATAGCTCTAATAATCCCAACTTTAATCATATTATATGCGAAATTTATCAAGCATATAAAAATAAAAAAATTTTATCATATAGTGAACATTTTAGGCATAATAGGGTTCTGTATTTTCTTCTTTGCACCAGGAAATAGCTCTAGGATGTCTGTTATGGGAGAATTTGCTGAACTAGGAATATTTGAAAAAATAAATTATCGTATTAGTAATATTTTTACATTTATGTTTGATTTTAAATCAGTAGATTTTAACTCTATTCCTTTCTTTCTGTTATTATTTTTTGGATTAATATCTATCTATGGAATATATATATTAAAAATCGAAAAAAATAAAAAAAATATTTGCTTAAAAATCAGTTTATTTATACTAATAATGTATATGTTGAATTGTTTATGCATAATGTTAGATTTTCCAGGGATAGAATATTTAAGTAAATATACTTTAAATTTTATAAATATTTATGCCGAAGGGTTTTCTTTACAAGCATTAATTCAATATGGACTTCATTTTTTAGTGATACTTGCATCATTAATAACTTCTTATTTTATAGCTAAAAAAGAAAAAAATGATAGCTTAATAATATTACCTATAATTATGTATTTTTCTCAAGGCGTTATGGTAATGGCCCCATATAGTGAATACCGTACAGAATGGATTGCATTAGTTTTTTTAGCTATTATAATTAGCTATTTATTTATAATATTATTTCAAAAGAAATGTAAATTGTTATATTTAGCCAGTATTCCATTTTTAATGTATAATATATATATCGGAATCTTATTAATTGTATTTACCTTATATAACAGTAAGACAGAATTTAACATAAAACATGAATACGTAGCATTGGCTTGCTTATTTAGTTTTTTAGCATTAATAAATACTTTAGAAATTCACGAAAAATACTATGAAAATAGATTAATTTATGAAAAAAATATTCAAATTTTAGAACAAGCCAATAAAGATGATAAGATAATTTATTTAGAAAGGCCAAAATATGATTACTATGGATTTGGAGGATTATTAGATGTTGATTATGTTGAAAGCTCTCTGAAAATTTTGTATAATCTTAATGAAGAAGTTGATTTTCAACCAATAGAAGAAGGTGTTTAAATGAAAAAAATAAATGTTACAAAATCTTATTTGCCACCATATGAAGAGTACATAACAGAAATCAAAAAAATTTGGGATAATAATATTTTAACCAACTACGGTCCTATCAATATTGAGCTACAGAATAAATTGGAAAAATACTTAGACATAGATAAAGTACATTTTGTTAATAATGGTACAATAGCATTGTTATTAGCTATTGATTGTTTAGGGTTAGAGAATGTAGATATTATAACAACCCCATTTAGTTTTATAGCAACAGCAAGTTCAATAGTATGGCAAAAATGCAAACCAATTTTCGTAGATATTAATCCGGAATCATTAAATATTGACCCAGAAAAAATAGAAGAAAAAATAACGCCAAGAACTAAGGCTATTTTAGCAGTTCATTGCTTTGGAATTCCATGTGATGTAGAAAAAATACAAGAGATTGCACAAAAGAATAATTTGTTTGTTATTTATGATGCCGCACATGCTTTTGGAGTTAAATATAAAAATAAATCATTATTGTCATATGGTGATATATCATGCTGTAGCTTACATGCAACTAAAATATATCATAGTGTAGAAGGCGGTTTATGTGTTGTAAATAATAAGAAATATGAAGAAAAAATGGAGGCAATAAAGAAGTTTGGAACTATTAACAATTCTTATAAATTTATAGGTATAAATGCAAAAAATAGTGAATTCCACGCAGCAATGGGAATTTGTGTATTAAATCATTTAGATGAAATTATATTAACAAGAAAACGAATTTATCAACAATATGTTAAAGAACTTAAAGATTTAGTAGAAATTCCATCAATTCCAAAAGAGTGCGAATATAACTACATATATTTTCCAGTAATTTTTAAGAGTGAAGAAAGACTATTAAGAGTTGTTGCAAGGCTAAATGAGAATAATATTTATCCTAGAAGATATTTTTATCCTTCTCTATCAAGCTTGAATATTTTTGGCAATACAGAAAAGTGTGAAATTTCCTTGGATATATCGAAAAGAATTTTGTGTTTACCATTTGATACCTACATAGAAAATAAAGATATTAAATTAATATGCAAAATAATAAGAGAATGTGAGGAAAGCATATGAAAAAAGAAATACCAATAATGTTTTGCTTTGATAAAAACTATGTTATACCAGCAGGTGTTGCCTTTTTTTCATTAATGGAACATGCTAATCAGAATTATAATTATAAATTCTATATCTTACATTCTGATATTAATGAAAATCAACAAGAACGATTAAAAGAAACAGTAGCTAATTATGACAATTGTAAAATAGAGTTTATTAATATGCAAAATCGTCTAGAAAAAGAATGGAAGAAAAGTTACAGAGGAGATCATTTTTCTAAAGAAGTTATGTATAAGCTATTAACAGCGTCAATATTTCCACAATATGATAAATTAATAGTTAGCGATGTTGATGTTGTGTTTTTAGGAGATATATCACAATCCTACTTTGAATTAGATGCAATTAAGGATGATGTATATATTGCGGGAGTTAAACCAGTTGGGAAAACCTATGATTATTTCGAAAATTATAAATCCCAGTGGACTGAAAATGAAATTAAACAACTAGGAGAAACTTGTGGTGGTTATTTAGTAATGAATTTGAAAAAAATAAGAGAAGATAATATTGAAAAGGCATTTCTACAATCGCTAAAAAGGAATGCCCATCGATTAAATCAAATGGAACAAGACATATTAAATATTGTATGTCATGGAAAAATAAAGCAATTAGATTTGAAATATGTAGTATGTAGTTACATGTGGGACTACTATAAATGCGAAGATGATTTTGAGAATGATAAAAACTATTCAAAAGAAGAATTAGTGGAAGCTATGCAAAATCCTATTCAATTACATTACGCTACCTCAATAAAACCATGGAAGAATGTTAATTGTACGAAATCAGAAATATGGTTTGAATATATTGTAAAAACTCCTTTTTTAAAAGAATATTTAGATTGGCTACCATATAATATTGTTATTCCAAAAGCTTCACAAATACAATATGTTAACAATGGTAAAATAAAAAGAGTTTGTAGTTACATAAAAAGAAATCCTTTATTTTTGTTAAAATTAGATTTTTATAAGAAAGTGATAAATTATGGAAAACGAAAATTTAAAAAGCATTTTAATAATAATTGATGATATTTTTCCAACAAGAATGTCTAGTTTTCGCAATGTTGAATATGATAAATATATATCACAGTATCAAAATATTCTAATAGTAAATATTTCTAAAATTGAAATATCACCAGACATAACACCAAAAATTGTAGGGAAAAATATTTACTATTTTCAAACAAATTTTGATGATAATCAAGTTTATGAAATAAAAAAAATTTTAACGAAATATAATAATAAAATCGCAACTATTGATTTTCTAAATAATATTTCAGCGGTTGAATGGAAAGTATTAAATTTTTTAGAAGAAAATAATATAAAATTTATGTTAACTTTATATCCGGGTGGAGGCTTCTTTTTTGATGAAACTTCCAAAAAAAAATTACTAAAAGTTTTTTCTTCTAAAATGTTTTATAAAGTTATAATAACTCAAAAGAAAATTTTGGAATACATCTTAGAAAATCAATTATGCAAAGAAGAGCAAATAAAGTTTATATATGGTCTACCAGTATCGCATAATTTGTTAAATATAGATTTGTCGAAAAAACGTTATTATGGTATTAAAGGAAAAATAAATTTTAATATTTGCTTTGTAGCTTATAAATATTCTCCTCAAGGAAAGGATAAAGGATATGATGTTTTTATTAAAATAGCAAAAATCTTGCGTAAAAAATACAACGATATTTATTTTCACGTTGTAGGTAACTTTAATGAAAATGATATTGATGTAATGGAATTGGATGAAAGAATTGCTTTTTATGGAGTGCAGAAAACTGAATGGTTTGAAGATTTTTATAAAGATAAAGATCTTATAATTTCACCGACAAAACCAAATATTTTGAATAAAGGATCTTTCGATGGATTTCCAACTGGGGCAACAACTGAAGCCATGTTAAATGGTGTAACAGCAATAGTAAGTGATCCCTTAAATATGAATTTTACATACCAAAATAATAAAGACATTATAATTATAAAAAATGAACAAGAAATACTAAAAACAGTAGAATTTTTAAAAAGTAACCCTAAAAAAATGGTTTCCATATCCAAAAAAGGATATAAAAAGTGTAATAAAATATATTGCGAAAAATATCAGTTAGAGGAGAGACTAAAAATATTAAAAGAAATGGAGAGTTTAAAATGAATAGCTTTTATAACCAAGAAGAGTTAAAAGAATTGGGATTAAAAAAAATAGGAGACAATGTATTAATTAGTAAAAAAGCAAGTATATATTCGCCTAATACAATTGAAATAGGGGACAATGTTAGAATAGATGATTTTTGTCTTTTATCAGGTAATATTTGTATAAAAAATAATGTGCATATTTCTGCATATACAGCTCTTTATGGTGGAGGAAAAATAATTATAGGAAATTATTGTGGATGTTCTCCAAGATGTACAATTTTAAGTGTATCAGATGATTTTTCAGGAGAGCATATGATAGGAGCTATTTTTGATAGTAAATATACAAACGTGACAAAAGGGAAAGTTATTTTAGAAGACTATGTCCAATTAGGGGCAAACACCGTAGTTTTGCCAAATACAACAATAAAAGAAGGAACAGTTACGGGAGCAATGACATTTGTTAAAAAAAATCTAGATAGTTGGGGAATATATGCGGGAATACCAGCAACATTAAAAAAGAAGAGATCAAAAAAAATTTTATTAAAAATAAAGGAATATGAAATATGGAATACGAATTAACTGTAGTAACAACCACATATAATCAAGAAAAATATATTGAGCAATGTTTAAAAAGTATACTAAACCAAAAAACTGATTTTAACTTTAAATTGTTAGTAAGCGATGATGCTTCAAATGATAATACAAGACAGATTCTACAAAAATATGAAAATTTGTTTCCTAATAAGCTGGAGGTCATTTACAGAGAAAAAAATTTAGGAGCTATGAAAAATTTTATAGAGACACTAAATTTGGTTCATACAAAGTATGTTGCATTATGTGATGGCGACGATTTTTGGACAGATGAAACTAAACTACAAAAACAAATAAACTTTTTAAATAAACACAAAGAATATACGATATGCTTTCATCAAACTTTGATTTTTTTTGAAGATAAAAGCCAGAAATCAGTTTTGCACCCAATTAATATTGCAAGTGACTTAAGTTTACAAGACTTAATAAAGGAAAACTTTATTCCTGCCAATACTGTTGTTTATCGCTGGAAATATCAAAAAGAAAATAGTTTAATTTCAGAGTTGAAAGAAGATATAGTACCAGGCGACTATTTTCTTCATTTAATGCATGCAGCAATTGGAAAAATACATTATATGGATGAACAAATGTCCTGTTATAGAAGGCAACCGTATGGTATGTGGTATCTTTCTTCTCAACTAGATAAACAAAATCAATTTTATGATATTTACGGAGAACAATACTTACAATTTTTTAAAAATGTAGAAAAAGTATTAAAACTAGATCCAGATACTTTTAAACCACAAAAAAGCTGGATTATAAAAGAATCAATTATAGCTTATACAAAATTAAAAAGAGCAAAAAAATTAAAAAAGTTATATAAAAATGAATATAAAACAAATATTAAAATTTTTGAAGAAACTATTGCATCATTTTCATTAAATGAAAAAATATTTTACTATTTACAAACAAATGCTATAATTGTGCTTAAAAAAGGAATAAGGTTTATTAAATGGAAAATTTTAAAAAGATAGGAAGAATTTTAAAAATGAAAAAAATATTTATTACAGGCTGCTGTGGTTACATAGGTAGTCATACATGTGTAGAGTTATTAGATGCCGGCTATGAAATAGTAGGTTTAGATAATTTTAGTAATAGCAAACCAAGCGTATTAGATGGAATTAAAAAAATTTCAGGAAAAACTATAAAGTTTTATGAAGGAGATATGCTTGATAAAGATTTACTAGAAGCAATCTTTAACGAAAATGAAATAAGTATGGTTATGGACTTTGCAGCTTTCAAATCTGTTGGTGATAGTGTTTCTAAACCAATTGAGTATTACATTAATAATGTAAGTAGTGTATTAACACTATTATCTGTTATGAAAGAGCATAACATTAAATCACTTATTTTTAGTAGTAGTGCAACCGTATATGGAACTCCAGAATTTGTACCAATTACTGAAGAATCTAAAACAGGTGGCACAACAAATCCATACGGAACAAGTAAGTTATTTGTTGAACAAATATTGAAAGATTTATATAAATCAGACAATGATTGGAAAATATGTATATTTAGATACTTTAATCCAATCGGAGCACACCAATCAGGATTAATAGGTGAAGAACCAAATGGTAAACCTGCCAATTTAATGCCATACATATCTATGGTAGCAACTAAAGAATTAGAATATCTAAGTGTTTTTGGGGATGACTATGATACTAAAGACGGAACTGGCGTCAGAGACTATATTCATGTAGTTGATTTAGCGAGAGCTCATATTAAAGGAGCCGAAAAATTAAATAAAGAAAAAAGTGGCTTATTTATTTATAACCTAGGAACAGGAGAGGGTTATAGTGTTTTAGAAATGATTCATGCTTTTGAGAATGCTAATCATGTGAAAGTACCATATAAAATTGAAGCTAGACGTCCTGGCGATATAGCCGAGTGTTTTGCAGATTCTAGTAAAGCGGAAAAAGAACTAAATTGGAAAGCTACTTTAACACTAGAAGATATGTGTAAAGATGCTTATAATTTCACCAAAAATAGAAAGAATAATTAAAAGATGAAAATTAAAGTAATGAGTATATTTGGAACAAGACCAGAAGCTATAAAAATGGCTCCTCTTGTTAAAGAATTAGAAAGTAGAAATGAAATAGAAAGTATCGTATGTGTAACAGCTCAACACCGAGAAATGTTAGATCAAGTACTTGATACTTTTAAAATTAAACCCGATTATGATTTAAATATCATGAAGCAAGGACAAACTCTAGGAGATATTACAACTAGAGCTCTAACAGGGCTAGAAGAAGTAATAAAAGAGTCTACTCCAGATATTGTTTTAGTTCACGGAGATACAACCACAACTTTTGCCGGAGCTCTAGCAGCTTTCTACAACCAAGTAGCTATAGGGCATGTAGAAGCAGGCCTTCGTACAAATGATAAGTATTCTCCATTTCCCGAAGAAATGAATAGGCAAATGGTTGATTGTATGACAGACATGTATTTTGCCCCAACAGAACTAAGTAAAGCCAATTTATTAAAAGAAAATATTGAAGAAGATAAAATATATGTTACAGGTAATACGGCCATTGACGCTATGTCAACAACGGTAGAAAAAAATTATACTCATAAGGAATTAGAATGGATAAAACCTAATGAAAGAATGATTTTACTTACAGCTCATAGAAGAGAAAATCTTGGTGAACCAATGCGTCACATATTTAAAGCGATAAAAAGAATAGTAGAAGAATTTGAAGATGTAAAAGTAATATATCCAATTCATATGAATCCTAAGGTAAGAGATGTAGCAAAGGAAGTATTTGGAAATATGGACCGAGTTAAACTAATTGAACCGTTAGAAGTATTTGACTTCCATAATTTCCAAAATAAGTCTTACTTAATCTTAACAGATAGTGGCGGAGTACAAGAAGAAGCTCCAAGTCTAGGTAAACCAGTATTAGTACTTAGAGATACCACTGAACGACCAGAAGGTATTACAGCTGGTACCCTAAAACTAGTAGGAACAGATGAAGAAACAATCTATAACGAGACTAAAAAGTTATTAACAAACAAAGATGAGTATAATAAAATGGCTCATGCCTCTAATCCATATGGTGATGGAAATGCCAGTAAAAGAATAGTAGATGCCATTATAGAAAAATTTTCAGAATAAAAACTCTTAAATCAAGCTATATGCTTGCTTTTTTCTTGCAATAATGATACTATTAATTTAAGTTTAATGGAGGATATATGAAAGAAAAAGTATCAAAATTAGTAAATGTCTATAAAAAATATGGCTTTATAGGTTTCTGTAAAAAATTATATGCTTATATAAAAGCTAATTATATGGACAAAATAAGTTTCAAAGTAATATTTCATAAAAAGAAATATCATGAAGAGATTAAAAACATTTTAAAAAATAGTAAATATGACCGAGTAATACTTTGGCGTTCTAGTTTTGGCTATAATGTACCCTTATTTCAAAGACCTCAACATATAGCCAATAATTTAGCTAAAAATAACTGTTTAGTTTTTTATGAAGTAACAACCATGACTGATAAAGTAAAAACTCTAAAAAAACATAGTAACAATATTTATTTAATCAACTTCAATAATATAGCCTTAAATAAAATATTAACAGCAGAATTAGCCAAAATAAATAAACCTAAATATATAGAACTTTATTCTACAGATTGGAAATTATCAGTTGAAAATATAAAAAATTACATGAACAATGGCTATGGTTTTATTTATGAATATATTGATCACCTATCCCCAGAATTAGCAGGCACGAAAAATATTCCAGAAAATATTATAGATAAATATGAATTTGCTATGTCTAACAAAGAGGTATATATTGTAGTTACTGCAGATCTTTTAAAAGAAGACGTTATACAACATCGCGGTAATGTAAATATGGCATTTTCTACAAATGGGGTTGATTACGATTTTTTTGAAAATTTTGATGAAAACTACGAATTTGAACCATCTTTTCAAGAAATATTAGATAAAAAGAAACCAATTATCATGTATTATGGAGCTTTAGCAAAATGGTTTGATTATGACTTAATTAAAAAAATTGCCAAAACAGATAAATACAGTATTGTCTTATTTGGCATTAAATATGATGAATCTTATGATGAAGCGTTAACTGGTGAAGAAAAAAACATTTATTTCATGGGACCTAGAGATTATCATGTTCTAAAAAATTATGCTAGACATGCTGATATATTAACTATACCATTTAAAATTAATGATATTACAAAATCTACTAGTCCCGTAAAAATATTTGAATATATGGCTCTTCATAAACCAATTGTAACCATCGATTTAAATGAATGTCATAAATACAAAAGTGTTTTAATTGCCAAAAATCATCAAGAATTTATGGATAATCTTGATAGTGCTATGAAACTAAGAAATGATAAAAAATACATTCAGCTATTAGACAAAGAAGCTAAAGAAAATGATTGGTCAAAGAAAGCTGAAGCTATAATTGATTTAATAAAAAAGGATGAATTACATGAACAATTATCTAAAACAAATATATCAAAAACCAAAAAATGAATTTTATGAACAAATTAATAACTCTTTAAAAAAAGGGAAGAAAGAATTTATTGTTACCGCTAATCCCGAAACTTTTATGATTAGTACTCATGATTTAGAATTAGAAAAAATAATTTTAGATAAAAACAACTTAATTGTACCTGATGGTATAGCAGTTGTTAAAGCTTGCAAGAAAATAGGCATAGATATAAAGGAACGTATAACTGGTATTGAAATGTGTGAATACTTGCTTAAACTTGCAAATGAACAAGAACTTAGCCTTTATTTATTTGGTGCCAAAGAAGAAGTATTAGAAAAATTAACTGAAAAAATAAAAAAAGATTATCCTAAAATAAAACTACTTGGTGCAACGAGTGGTTATGTAGATGATAAAGATAAAATAATGAATGAAATAATAAAAGAATCACCAGATATATGTCTAGTAGCCTTAGGAATACCTCTACAAGAAAAACTAATTGCCAAGAATATAAATAAAGCAAAAAAGGGTATATTTATTGGTGTTGGAGGTTCTTTTGATGTGTTAAGTGGTACTAAAAAAAGAGCACCTAAACTCTTTATAAAACTAAATCTAGAATGGTTATACCGCATTATAACAGAACCCAAAAGATTGAAAAGATTTTGGAATAATAATGTCAAATTTTTATTTAAAATAAAAAAGGAAAAATAACTTTCCTTATTCAACCGTAACAGACTTAGCTAAATTACGAGGTTTATCAACATCTAAACCTTTTTCTTTTGCAATATAATAAGCTATAAATTGTAATGGAATAACAGCAAGTAATGGAGCAAGAATAGGATTAACTAAAGGAATACGAATAACTATGTCTTCTTCTATATTTTGATTAGTAACAAGTATTATCTTAGCCCCTCTAGATTTAACTTCTTCTAAATTACTCCATGTCTTTTCACTGGTTTTAGAATCCGTGATAATACCCATTACATAAGTCCCGTTATCTATTAAAGCAATAGGCCCATGCTTAAGTTCCCCAGCCGGATAAGCTTCACTATGAATATAAGATATTTCTTTTAACTTTAATGAGCCTTCCATAGCTGTATGATAATCATTACCTCGACCAATATAATATAAATCATGAACATGCATCATTTCTTTAGCAAGCATGTGGTAAGCCTCAGTATCTTTCATAATATCTTCCATAATATCTTCCATAAGTTTAGGAATACTTAGTAATTCTTTTTTAAGTAAATCAGTATCACTTGAACTTCCACTTAAAGTTTCTTTAATATAAATGGCTAAAGAGATTAAAACCCCAACTTGGGAAGTATAAGCTTTAGTAGACGCAACAGCAATTTCTGGACCTGCATGTGTATAAATAGTGTAATCTGCTTCTCTAGTAATAGAAGATTCAAAAACATTCGTTACCGTAATCGTTTTAGCCCCATTGCTTCTAGCTAGTTTTAGTGCTGCAATAGTATCTGCTGTCTCTCCTGATTGACTAATAAAAATACATAAGGAATGTTTATCTAAAATAGGATCTTGATACCGAAATTCACTAGCAACCACAACATTTACAGGAATACGACATAGTTTTTCTATTGCATATTTCCCAGTTAATCCTGCATGCATAGCTGTACCACAAGCAACAATATAAATACTAGATAACTCTTTTAAATAATTTTTATCTAAAGATAAATTCATAAATTGAATGGGTTTGTTATTTAAAACTATTCCCGCTAAAGATTCTTCTAATGCTTTAGGTTGCTCATGAATTTCTTTTAGCATATAATCTTCATAGCCATTTTTACTAGTAGCATCCACCTCCCAATCAATTGTTTTATAATTCTTTTGAATTTCTTTAAAATCTTTATCATAAAAAGTTATATCTTCATTTATTAAAGCACTTTCTCCATCTTCTAAAAAATAAAAATCTTTCGTATAAGATATAATCGCCGGTATATCAGAAGCTGCAAAAATACCATCTTCACTTTTTCCAATAACCAAAGGACTATTATTTTTAGCAACTAAAATAGAATTCGGCAAAAGAGGACTAATAACAAGTATTGCATAACTCCCTTTTAAATCGCTAGTTGTTTTCTGAAAAGCTCTAAAAACATCTTTTTCTATCTCATAATAATATTCCATAAGCATTGGAATAACTTCTGTATCAGTCTCAGAAACAAAAGTATAACCTAAGTGAATAAGTTTTTCTTTTAATTCCTGATAATTTTCGATTATTCCATTATGCACAACGGCAAAATTATGCTTACTATCCATATGAGGGTGAGCATTTTCTAAAGAAGGTATTCCATGCGTAGCCCATCTAGTATGAGCAATACCAATATTACCTCCCAATTTATCATAATCTAATATTTCTTCTAAATTCTTAATACGACCTTTATTTTTAACGATATCTAACTTTTCTCCATCCAGTATAGCAACCCCAGCCGAATCATATCCCCGATACTCCAAATTTTTTAATCCTGTAATAAGTTTCGGTAAAGCCTTATCTTTACCAACATAACCAACAATTCCACACATATTAACACTTCCTATCTTTAATAAATAAATAGTACTATAAATTCCAAACTATGTCAAATTATTATTTAAAAAAGCTCTAATTAATGATACAATAAAGAAAGAAGGTGAAACTATGAAAATAATAAGTATATTTGTAGGCAAAATTTTTGTGATTATCGGTAAATTAATGCACCGTGGAAGCTCTCTTCCAGGTATGATGGCTTTAAAAGTGGATAAAAAGTTTTTAAGTAAACTAAAATATCCGAAAACTAAATTAATTGTAACAGGCTCATCCGGCAAAGGAAGTACCTCTAGTCTAATCGCAGACGTCTTAATCGATAATGGCTACAGTATTTGCTTCAATAATGCTGGATCGAATCTAAAATATGGAGTTACTACAGCCTGCATCAAAAATTGTAATTTACTCGGAAAAATAAAAAAAGATGTATTAATTTTAGAGGTGGATGAACGTTATGTCAAAGAAATATACCAAGATATAAAGCCCGATTACTTAATTGTTACCAATATTACCAAAGATCAACCCCCAAGACAATATCATGTTGATATCATATTAAAAGAAATAGAACATAACTTACCAAGTAATACAAATATAATTATTACAATGGATGAACCATACTTAAGAAATTTCGAATTAGATTTACCAAATAAAATGCTTTATTATAGTGTAGACAAAAATAAATATTCTTATAAAAATCAATTATTTGAAAATTTAAATATTTACTACTGTCCTAAATGTGGTGCAAAATTAAAGTATGATTATTATAATTTTGAAACATTAGGAAAATATGAATGTCCAAAGTGTGATTTTAAATGGATAAAACCCAAAGACATAGCGACCAACCTCGATCTTGATAAAGGCCTAATAAAAATAGATAGTCAAATACTAAGCATTGGTGGAGATATGCTTATTCATGCTTATAACACTCTAGCAGCCTATACTTTCTTAAAAACAATTGGCATAGATAGTCAAAAAATAATAGCAAGCATCAATCGCTATAATCATAATAAAAATATTGAATTTGTAAAAGATGGTAAATTATATAAAGCTCTAAACTGTAAAGCCGAAAATGCAACAACCTATAATGCTTGCGTATACAAAACGTATTTAGATAAAGATTTAAAAGATATTGTGATTGGTTGGAAAGAAATCAGTAGAAGATATAATCATTTTGATGTCTCATGGTTATATGATGTTGAGTTTGAATTATTAAATAACAAATCTTTAAATAAAATTTATGCAGTTGGAATTGATAAAGAAAATATCAAGAAACGTTTGTTACTAGCAGGTATACCTGAAAGCAAAATAATTACTGCAGATAACTTAAGTGAGATCAAAGAAAGTATTGAACAAAGTAAAGCTAAAAAAGTATATGGCATTCTTAATTTTGATTATATGGAGCCATTTAAAGATACTCTAGGAGGCGAGTAAAATGATAACCATAGCATGTCTTTATCCTTATGAACTAACACTATATGGTGAAATGGGAAATATCAAAGCTTTAATGTATGCTTTAGACAAAGGAAACATCAAATATAAATTAGAAATAATTGAGAAAGATACAAAATTAGAGTTAGATAACTATGATTTTATCTATGTGGGAAGTGGCCGCCCTAAATGTTTAGAAGATGTAAAAAAACGCCTGTTACCATATAAAGAAGAATTCCTAAATTATATTGAAAAAGATAAAATATTATTAGCAACAGGAAATGCCATAAGCATATTAGATTTCTTAGATCTATATGATGTAAAATATTATAAAAAAAGAGAAGTTCACGATGTAGATGCTACAACTTCTTTATGTAAAGGACATATTGTAGGTTTTCAAAATACAGAATATTTAATTGACAGTACCAAAAATATTATTTTTAATATAAATGAAGGTATAGGAAATAAACATACCATGCTAGAAGGGTTTATGTACAAAAACTTTTATGCAACATCCATTATAGGCCCCATTTTAGCTAGAAACGACAATTTAAATAATTACTTTATTGACTTAATAAAAAAAACAAATAAGAACTAAAATCCTATTTGTTTTTCTTTAAATTTTTATTAATAAGTCTAACTTTAACTCCCTTTTTCTTAGCAAACATTTTTTTAACACCTTTTGGTAAATTAGCTTTATAAGTTTTCATAACTCCACCTCCCACTTAATCAACTTAGCTAATTATATCACTAACTAGGGAAAATTCCAACTAAAATTGATTATCTTGACAATTATAAATGGTAATTATATAATTAACGTGAGGTTAATGGAGTGATTATTATGAATATAGCTCTTGGCTTATTGCTTCCTTTTTTAGGAACAACTCTAGGAGCCGCCTGTGTTTATTTATTAAAAGATAAACTAAATAGTAAACTAGAAAAATTTTTCCTTGGCTTTGCATCTGGAGTAATGATTGCTGCTTCCGTTTGGTCGCTTTTAATACCATCAATGGATATGGCTTTAAGTGAAGGAATCATTTCTTGGTTACCAGCGTCTATTGGCTTTATATTAGGAGTACTATTTTTATTAATGTTAGATTATATAATTCCTCATTTACATAAAGATGCTCAAACAGCAGAAGGACCTAAAAGCAATTTATCAAAGATAGCCAAACTAGTTCTGGCGGTTACTCTTCATAATATCCCAGAAGGAATGGCAGTTGGTATTGTTTTTGCCAGTACTTTGTCTCAAAATATTACAGTTAGTTTAACAGGAGCTCTTGCTCTAAGTATAGGTATAGCTATCCAAAATTTTCCCGAAGGAGCCATTATATCTATGCCTCTAAAAGCAGAGGGAAAAAGTAAAAATAAAGCTTTCTTTTATGGTGTTTTATCTGGTATAGTAGAACCAATTGGTGCTATCATAACCATTTTACTAGCAACTATGATTACACCAATTCTACCATACTTTCTAGCTTTTGCAGCTGGAGCCATGATATACGTTGTAATAGAAGAATTAATACCGGATGCTAAGGAGGGGAATCATTCCAATTTAACTGTTATAGGAGTTGCATTTGGTTTTGTTTTAATGATGATTTTAGATGTAGCTTTAGGATAGGAGGAAACAATGTTAGAATTAAAGAATATAAATTTTAAAAGAGATAATAAAGTTATTTTAAAAGATATAAATTTAATATTAGAAGATAATAAATTTTATTGTATAACCGGACCCAATGGCAGTGGTAAATCAACTCTTGCCAAAATAATTATGGGACTAGTTACACCTGATAGTGGGAAAATTTATTATAATGGTAAAGATATTACAAGTTTAAGTGTTGATAAGCGTGCTAAATTAGGTATTGGTTTTGCATTTCAAACACCAATAACTTTCAAGGGGTTAACTGTTTATGACATTTTACGTATAGCCACGAATAAAGAAGTAACTAAAAAAGATGCCTGTGATATTTTATCCAAAGTAGGATTATGTGCAAAAGAATATATCGATAGAGAATTAAATAATAGTTTATCTGGTGGTGAATTAAAAAGAATTGAAATAGCGACCGTTATTGCTAGACATCCCGATGTTTCCGTTTTTGATGAACCAGAAGCAGGAATTGATCTATGGAGTTTTAAATATTTAACCGGCATATTTAAAGAATTGGGAACTAAAGCCAAAGGAACAACCATTGTAATATCCCATCAAGAACGTATTTTATCTATCGCTGATGCTATAATTCTTTTAGAAGCTGGAACAATTAAAGAAATCGGAACAAAAGCTACTATGCTAAAAGGCATGTTAAATTCTGATTGTAATGCTGGAGGTTATCATGAATAATGTCGATAAAAATTTATTAAAAGAAATTAATGAAACTCTAGATGAAAAAACTGAAGTTTATAACATTCGTAAAAATGGGGAAAGTATCAAAAGAAAAGTGAATTCTTATATTGATATAGTAACCAAAGAAGATAAAAGTGGTCTTGATATTTATGTCAAAGAAAATACTCTTTTTGGTATTGTTCACATACCAGTTATTATTACCGAAAGTGGTTTAACTGATGTAGTTTATAATGATTTTCATATTGGAGCCAATGCTAATGTTATTATTATGGCTGGTTGTGGTATTCATAATGATTTACACAAAGATTCTGAACATGATGGTATCCATCGTTTCTATTTAGAAGAAAATGCTAAAGTAACATATGTTGAAAAACATTATGGAGAGGGCAAAGGAACAGGTAAGAAAATTCTTAATCCAACTACCGAAATATATATGAAAAAAGGCTCATCAATGAACATGGATAGTGTCCAAATAAAGGGAGTAGATGATACCATCCGAATTACAAAAGCTACTCTTGATGCTAACACCACTTTAGAAATATCCGAAAAGATTCTTACAACAGGGAGTCAAACAGCCAAAACAGAATTTATAGTAGAATTAAATGGCGAAAATGCCAGTGTTCATGTAACAAGTAGAAGTGTTGCAGAAGGCTCATCTACTCAAGAGTTTACCTCAAATATTACTGGAAACACCAAATGTTATGCTCATGTAGAATGTGATGCTATCATTAAAGATGAGGGCAAGGTTAAAGCTATCCCGGAAATTTATGCCAAAAATATTGATGCTAATTTAATACATGAAGCAGCTATTGGTAAAATTGCCGGTGCACAATTAAATAAATTAATGACCTTAGGTCTAAATGAACAAGAAGCTGAAGAAGTTATTATTAAAGGATTTTTAAAATAATACATTATTTAAATGACAAATCAAAATGTGAAACAAAATGTATAAATAAAATAAAAAAAGTTTCACATTTTTTGTGCTTTGTGTTATAATATAATTGTGAAACAAAAATATAATATTTTAGCTAAAATATTTCACATATTTATAAGGAGGAATTATGTCAGAAAAAACTGAAATCATGTCCCTATTGCAAAAAAGGGAAGCACTACAACACGAATTATCAGCTCTTACATATGGCTCAGTAGAAATAAGAGAAAACAATAATAATAAGTATCTATATATCCATTATCGCGAAGAGGGAAGACTGTTAACCAAATATGTGGGAGAATACCAAGATGAACTATATAATTTAATATTAAAAAATAATGTAAGAGCAAAAGAAATAAAAAGAGACATAAAAGATATAAATAAAAGATTAAAAGAATTAAATTATACGGAAGAAGAATTAAGTAAAGAAGTAGAAAGAAATATTGATTTTGCTAAAAGACATATGGTGGATACCATTTATAAACAAGCCATATTAGAAGGAGTTGCAACTACTTATACTGATACGGAAAGCATAATAGAAGGTGGAAAAGTAAATAATATGACATCAGACGATATCATGAAAATAGTAAATCTAAAACACGCTTGGGAATTTATATTAAATAAAAATGTAATTTTAAGTCCTACAGATTTTGCCTTATTATGTGAAATAAACAAATTAATTGAAGAAGGATTTTACTATTCTGCCGGAAGTTTAAGAAGTGTTCCTGTAACAATCGGAGGGACTAAATGGCAACCACCTCTACCAATTGAAAGTATTATTATAGAAGATTTGAAAAATATTTTTGATCAAGAAATGAATGATGTCGATAGAGCTACAGAACTTTTACTATACGTAATGAAAAAACAAATATTTATTGATGGTAATAAAAGAACATCAGTATTATTTAGTAACCATTATTTAATTTCTAAAGGAAAAGGAATTATAGTAATACCAGCAGAATTAACAGATGAGTTCAAAAATTTACTGATTACATATTATGAAGAAAAAGACGAAAAAAGAATCAAGAAATTCATAAAAGAAAAGTGTTATATGAAAATATAGATAAAACATATGTGTAAAGTCATATATGTTTTTTTAATTGAAAGAGAATATCGATGATATAATATAAAGCAAGGTGCATTTATATGAACAAACACTATGAAGTAATAATTATTGGTGCCGGACCTTCTGGTTTAGGAGCAGCCTTAAATCTTTTAAAAAATGGAATAAAAGATATATTAGTAATAGAGCAAAAAAAGTTTCCAAGATACAAATGTTGTGCTGGATATATTACGAATAAAACCAAAAAGGAATATGAATCTCTTGGTCTAAACATAAATAAATGTCATTACAGTTTAATTAAAGATTTTAGTATTTTTTATAAATACCAAGAAAGACAAAAAATTGTGAATAAGTTTTTATTTACTAACAAAAATATTGATCGTGTAGAACTAGATAATGAATTTTTTAAATTAGCCAAGAAAAAAGGCTTGGAAATCAAAGAAAATACCCATATTATTAATCACAATATGAGTAAAAATACGATTAAAACCAATAATAAAGAAATTTTTGCTTACGACTATCTCGTTTTTGCCGATGGCACCTCAGGTTATGGTAGCAAATATCAAAAAATAAAAAGAAGAAATATGGCCATGCAATTAATCCAAAAAACTAATAGAAAAGATAGCATTGAAATCCATTTTGGCATAACCCCTCATGGATACGGCTGGGTAAGTACTTATAAAGGCCTAACTAATATCGGTTTAACAGATGTTTATAATTCAAAACTAAATTATAATAAAATATTTAAAGATTATTTAAAAAGTTTAAATATAGATGGAAATATTAAAGAATTAAGGGGAACATTCACTCCTATTGGTACTAGAAAGCCTATTATTAATAACAATATTTATTATGTAGGAGATGCTGTAGGAGCGTGTGATCCTCTAACATTATCTGGCCTTAAATATAGTTTAATGACTGCAAAAGCATGTGCCAAAGCTATTAGTAAAAGAAATAATAATATTTATAAGCAAAGTCTATTAAAGTTAAAAATAAAATTTCTATTTATGCAAATATTATTAAAAATATTTTATTGTAAGTTCATATTGTTTTTAATATTTAAAATTGGATGCAAGTTTTTTCACAGGTTAATCGCTTTTGCCTTCAATCATTTCTTTATAAACAAAAAATAATTGCTAATATTAAATATTTACTGATATAATAGTGATGAAGGAGGAGTATTATGAAATGTCCAATATGTAAAGATGTAACCTTATTAATGTCAGAAAAGAAAGGAATAGAAATAGATTATTGTCCAGAATGTCGTGGTATCTGGCTTGACCGTGGCGAACTTGAAAAATTAATGGAAAAAGAAGAATCAAGAATCGAAGAAGTAGAAAAAACTGCCACAAAAAAGTCAAAAGAAGAAACTAAACCACATAAAAGGGAATCTTTCTTAAGTGAAATATTTGAGATGTTCGGTGAATAAAAAAGACTCATAAAGTATCCTAGTAGTACTTTAAAGAGTCTTTTTAATTGCTTTTCATTTCAAATAATATATCTCTAAGTTCCATAGCTCTCTCAAAATCCAAATTACGAGCTGCTTCTTTCATTTCATCTTCTAAAGTAGCCAAAATATTTTCTTTTTCTTTCTTACTCATTTTTGGCTTTTTAGCTTTATTTTCAATTTCATTCGATACAACTTCTTTAATATCTTTGGCAATAGTTTTAGGTATAATATGATGTTCTTCGTTATAAGCTTCTTGTATTTCTCTACGTCTAGCCGTCTCTTTAATAGCTTCATTCATTGCTTCACTCATTGTATCAGCATACATGATAACATGCCCATTTTGATTTCTAGCCGCCCGTCCAATTGTTTGAATAAGACTTCGCTCACTTCTTAAGAATCCTTGCTTATCAGCATCTAATATACAAATAAGACTAACCTCAGGAATATCCAAGCCTTCTCTTAAGAGGTTAATACCTACAATACAATCATAAGTACCTAATCTAAGCTCTCTAATAATTTTAAGTCTTTCCAAAGATTTAATTTCACTATGAAGATAAGCAACTTTAATACCCATTTCTTTTAAATAGTTAGTTAATTCTTCACTCATACGGATAGTTAAAGTAGTGATTAATACTCTCTCATTATTAGCAATCCGCATCTTGATTTGATTAATTATATCATCAATTTGTCCCTCTGTAGGTTTAACTTCTATAGTTGGATCAAGTAAACCAGTCGGACGAATAATTTGTTCAACATATTCCCCATTCGTATGTTCAAGTTCATAATCACCAGGCGTAGCAGAAACATAAATAGCTTGATTAATTTTACTTTCAAATTCTTGGAAATTTAGAGGCCTATTATCTAGAGCACTAGGAAGCCGAAACCCATAATCTACCAAAGTTTGTTTCCGCATTCTATCTCCATTATACATTCCTCTAACTTGCGGTAATGTTACATGAGATTCATCTACTACAAGCAAGAAATCTTTTGGAAAGAAATCAATCAAACAGGTAGGGGTCTCCCCAGGACCACGTAGTGCAAGATGTCTAGAATAATTTTCCACTCCATTACAAAAGCCAGTTTCTTTAAGCATTTCAATATCATAATTAGTTCTTTCTCTAAGTCTTTGCTCTTCCAAAAGTTTTCCTTCGCTTTTAAGCTCTTTAAGACGATCATCTAATTCTTTCTGTATTCTTTTAATCGCTTCTTCTAACTTTTCTGGACTGGTAACGAAATGGCTAGCAGGGGAAATCGTAATAGTTTTTTTATCACTAACAATAACACCAGTTAGGGGATCAAAAGTAGAAATTCTATCAATTTCATTACCAAAGAGTTCTATTCGAATACCATGCTCATGTTCATTCGCTGGTATAACATCAATAATATCTCCCCGACTTCTAAAAGTACCTCTATGAAAATCTAAATCATTTCGCTCATAAGTCATATCTATCAATCGATTTATAATATCATTTCTTTTTATATTTTGTCCAACACTTAAAACAAGCATCGATTTTTCATATTCTTCTTTTTCACCAATACCATAAATACAAGATACACTTGCTACTACAATAACATCTTTATAACTAATTAAAGAACTAGTCGCATAATGTCTAAGCTCATCAATCTCATCATTAATAGATGCATCTTTTTCAATATATGTATCACTTGATGGGACATAAGCTTCCGGTTGATAATAATCATAATAACTAATAAAGAAACAAACGTGATTATTCGGAAATAACTCTTTTAATTCGGCATAAAGTTGTCCAGCAAGAGTTTTATTATGAGCTAGTACCAAAGTCGGTTTATTAACTTCCTTAATAACGTTAGCAACAGTGAATGTTTTACCAGTACCTGTTGCACCAAGTAGTACTTGTTCTTTTTTTCCTTCTTTAATTCCTGCTACTAATTTTTCTATAGCTTCCGGCTGATCACCGCTAGGTTTATAAGGTGAAACTAATTCAAACATAGACCCATCTCCTTTAAAATATAAACTTAAATAACCATATAAAGTTCTTTATTCTTTATTATGATTATAGTAAGCCTAAAACATGTGTGTTAAATAAAACAAAATATTTGTTTGTAAAGCATCTCTATTCTATCATTTCTTATATATAAAAACAAGCGAACACTACACAAAAAAACAAGAAATTAATCTTGTTTATAATATTCATTAATTTACTAACTTAAAACTTTCAAAAATATAATCGTCGCCACTTTTTTTAAATACATATTGATAAGTACTAGCTTGCTCAATATAATCATCTATACTAATATTTAGTTTATCATTAGAACTACTATTATAATTTAATATAACATCCTTATTTATTATATTATTATAAATTGTAACTTGAGGATCACTAGCCAAAAAGTCATTGTATACATAAATTGACTTTTCAAAAATTATAATTTCATCATTTTTCTGAATAGCATCAACTATTTTGCGATAAAACTTTTCTTCCATACTTCCACTACAGCCATGTAGCATTTCATATTGTTCTAATTCTTGATTATAATCGAATCCACAGTAGCCATTATTAAATAGATAAGCTTTATCATGATAAAAAGAAATATTATTACCAAATATTGTAAAAATACTTTTTTCCACATCATCTTTAGGAATATATAATACCGTTTCATTATAATTGTTAAGATAATTTTGTATAGCAACAGCCAAAATATATTGATTATCAAATGACCCAGAATTTTTATAAAGCAAATTCAATACCATAGCATCATCAAAAGGATTAGCCATCTTATATAAATTTTGAACATCTTTAGAATTAATATTTAAAGATGTACCAGAACCTTCGCATCCGCTAAGAAATAAAATAATAATTAACACTAATATTTTCTTCATTTAAACACACTTTATCTTTCTATAATGATTATACTATATCTCTTTTATTAAATCTACAAAAAAATAAGAAACTAATCTTGTTAAATCCTTTGTACATAATCTTGAGAAACTAGATCTTCGCTAATAACTGTTGTTAAAGCATGCTGAATAATATCTTCATCCAAAGTAACTCTTCCCATTTTAATTCTCCAAGCATTTAAAATATAGAAAAAATGCTGTAAGTAAGGAAAAGCATGTTCTAACATTTCCAAATCAATTACTCCTGGATATGCAGATAAAAAGATTGATGAAGAAAAAAGTAACTCTTCCATATCTTTAAAAGTCTCAAATGTAAGATTATCAAAATTATGAATATTGTCTTTTTCATAAACAACAACAAAAGCATAATTCTTTTTAGAATAGCGTTTAGAAACAGTATGATTTTCACCTAAGAAGAATCTACTAACATATTCTTGATGTTCTGGAACTTCACAAATAATCTTTGTGCAAACACAATCTTTATTCTCAAACTTGTTTATTAAAAAAGATATCGCCTTACCTAAATTTTCTGTAAAATTAAAATCATTATAATATTCATATTCTTCTTGTAATATTTGCCTTTTATTACGTAACAAAGCTTTCTTTTCTTTGATTTCCTCTAATGTCAACTTACCTAACCTCCCACTTCCATTATAACACATATCTTAGTCATGAAAACTATTTTTGCAAAATAAAATAAAAAAAGAAGCTATTTACTTCTTAAAAACAAACAATTTACTAATAACATAATTACCAACAATAACTAATATTTGTGCTACTACCGTCCAAATAATAACCCATAAGTTGCTATCCAACTTAAGTAAAGTAACAAAGAACCACATAATAACCATTTCCATAATTAATGTTGCAATTCTTCCAGCCACAAAGCCACTAACTTCCTTTAAATATTGTTTTGATTTAGAATGAAAAACAAAAATACGATTGGCAAAATAAGCAAAAGCTACCGCTACAATCCAAGATATTATAACCGCAATTTGTAATTCAAGTGCATTACTAGCATCCATCACGGTAAATAATAACCCGTATTTTACCGCTAAACTAATAACTGTTGTTAAACCACCTACAATAAGATAATTAATAATCTCTTCATATTTATGATAAAGATCCCAAATTTTTTTCAAAATATATCACCTAAACACAATTATACATAAAAAGACATAAAAAGAAAAGTTTATTCTTTAAAAAAAGCAAAATTCTGCTATAATATTGAGGTAGGTGAGAACATGAAAAAAAAGTTAAACATCCTGTTTTATTTAAGTTTCTTAGTAATTTACTTAGAAGCATTAACAAAAATATTTATAACCAAAAGTTCTAGTGGTATTTTTTTAACCATTCTTTTTAGTATACCTTTTATTTTAATTCTATTTTTATTAACAAATATCTTTAAAAACAAAGGAAACAAAATAACAACTTATATTTTAACTATAATTTTAATATTTTATTATTGTTTTGAGTTTTTCTTTCATCGCCTATTTAGTAATATCTTTTCCTTTAACACTCTAGGATTAGCAAGCAATGCCCTAGATTTTACTAACATTATTTTTGATGTTGTATTAAAAAATATTTGGGTTGTAATATTATATTTTATACCTCTAATCCTTTTAATAATTCTAAATAAAAAGATAAACTTTGAGCGTTCTAGTTTAAAATGGCTTATTTTAAGCTTTATATTTGCTCTAATTATCTGGGTAACTTCTTTATTTTGTTTATTTATAAATAAAAATGCTACATACTCTCCATATAATTTATATTATAATATTAATAGTGAAATTAAAACAGTTGAAACCTTTGGTCTATATACCTATACAAGACTAGATATCAAAAGAGTATTATTTGGCTTTGATGAAAAATTAAATATCGAAGAAGAAGTTCCGAAAGAGGAAGAGGAAGAAACCCCACCAGTAGAAGAAGAAATTACTTATAATGAATTAGAAATAGATTTTGATACTTTATTAGCAGGTGAAACAAATGAAACGATTAAAGATATGCTAGAATATTTTAAAAATAGTAATGCAACTAACAAAAATGAATATACTGGTATGTTTAAAGGGAAAAATTTAATCTTTTTACTAGCCGAAGGTTTCAATATGATTGCAGTAGATGAACAATTAACACCAACTTTATATAAACTAACTCATGAAGGTTTTGTCTTTAATAACTTTTACTCTCCTGTCTTCTTAAGTACAACCGGAGGAGAATTCCAAGCAACAACCGGACTTATTCCTACCCAAGAAACTTTATCAAATTGGAAGAAATTAAAACCAACGATATCCTATGCTTTAGGAAATGCCTTTACTTCCTTAGGATATACTGCGAACGGTTATCATAACTGGACCTATACCTATTATAGTAGACAAAAGACGATGGAAACATTAGGATTTACCTCTTATATGGGCTGTGGTAATGGTATGGAAGATTTAATCAGTTGTTCATGGCTTCCAAGTGATGTAGATATGATTAATGCTACGTTACCATTATATAAAAACAATACTCCGTTTGTTACTTATTATGTAACCGTATCTGGTCATGCCCCATATGCCTATAATTCAACTGGAAATTCTATTGCTCTAAAAAACATAGATTATGTAAAAGACTTATCATATTCTAATAATGTGAAAGCTTATTTAGCAACTCAAATAGAACTAGATAGAGCATTAGAAGCTTTAATTGCTGGATTAGAAGAAGAAGGAATATTAGAAGATACGGTAATTGCTTTAGTAGGAGATCATTACCCATATACTTTAACTATCGATGAAATAAATGAATTAAGTGATTATGAGCGTGATGAAGTAGTAGAAGTAAACAGAAGTAATTTTATCCTTTGGAATAGCGAGATGGAAACAGTTGAAGTAGATAAAGTAGGAAGTGAAATTGATGTTTTACCAACTCTCTTAAATTTATTTGGTATTGAATACGATTCAAGATTAATTGTTGGTAAAGATATTTTAAGTGATACTCCAGGTTTAGCAATATTTTCCAACCGTAGTTGGGTAAGCGACTATGGCACTTATAACAGTGGTAAGTTTACTTTAAAAGAGGGTGTAACATTAGAAGATGAAAAAGAGTATATAAGAGAAATGAACACTTTAGTTTCTAATTATTTCACTTTAAGTAGCAATATAATTAAATATGATATGTATAAATATTTATTAGGATAATTGGTAAAAAGAGGTTTTATAAAACTCAAGTAAGTGAATAAAATAAAAATATGTACTACAGGTATTACTTATGTACATATTTTTATCTTTGATCTCAATCTAATATTATAAGTATTAACGATTTCGAAGAGTAATATCTAAAAAGAGGCTTAAAGCTTCTTTTTGTTTTTTAATTCGAAATCAAGTCTTTCATTTCTCGAGGCTTAAGTTTCTTAACCGGTTTATAACGAATACATTCTTTTATTTTACCCACACAATAATCAGCACTATATCCAAATGTCTCACAAATTTGTTTTAAATCAGCTGTACTAATGCTTTTTCTTCCTGTTTCATAATCACTAATTAAGAAACGATGAGTATTAATCTTTTTAGCCATTTTCTCTTGTGTTAAATTTTCTTTTTTTCTTATTTCTCTTAATTTACTTCCCAAATATTTTTTATCAATTTCCTTTAAAAAAATAGTATCTTGTACCTTTTTAGTAAATCCCATCATATAATCAAAACTAACATGACAAATATTACATATTTTATTAAGAATGACAATTGTTATTTCATTATACCCATTTTCCCAGTTAGAAACATAACTAGTTGAAACATCTAATAACTTAGCAAACTCATATTGTGTTACATTCATTTTTAATCGCATTTGATAAGCCTTCTCTTCGACAAAAGCTAAATTTCTCTCTTTTTCCATCACACATACCTCAAGTAATTATTACATGAAGTGGAATGGAATGTTAAGAATTCTACACTAATAAGCACAAAATATTACCAATTTATGGAAAATAGTATTTTTTAAGAAGTTTTGACAAGTTTTGTCGAACAGCATGAATTAAATTTAAATATATGTTAATATGTTTTCGGTGATTACATGAAAGAGGATATATTAATTAGTGATGTAGTAAAAAGTATTGATGAACTACTACTTAATTTAGAAGTATTTTGTACATTAAAAAATATTAAAAAATAAGCAGATAATTCCAACTAATATTATGCTTGTTAATTTATTTAAAATATGATATATTAAATATGTAAGTGTTATCTACTTAGTGGATAACGCCTGCGTTTTTTCTAGCAGACGTTATGCCTTTTGGGCTAACGTCTTTTTTTGTTAGAGAAAACCCCCAGATAGTCTGGGGGTTCAGTATAGCTTTAGCGATGAGTTGAAAAGTAAAACTCCTTCTAATATAATATTTGTTGCGACTGCCAAGAAGCAACAAAAATATTAGAAGGAGGACATTTATAATGAAAGAAATCAAAATAAATGATATAAAAAGTTTAGCACATACAACGTGGAATTGCAAATACCACGTTGTATTCGCACCAAAATATAGAAGAAAGGTATTTTATGAAAGTAAGAGATTAGAAATCGGTCAGATTTTGAGACAATTATGTGAATGGAAAGGGGTAACAATAATAGAAGCAGAAGTATGTCCAGACCATATACATATGTTGATTGAGATACCACCGAAATATAGTGTTTCAGATTTCATGGGATTTTTGAAAGGCAAGAGTAGTATCATGATATATAGTAATGGGCGAATATGCGGTATCAATATCGAAATAGAGAATTTTGGTGCAGAGGATATTATGTAGATACAGTAGGAAAAAATACAAAAAAGATAAAAGAATATATAGCAAATCAATTAAAAGAAGATAGATTAAGTCAACAGATGACAATAGAAGATTTTGAACCTTTCAAAGGGTAGCCAGTAAAAGATGCGAATGGCAGTCGAAACAGGCTACTTCAGTAGAAGCCAGTAGTAAAGCCTTTTAGGCGAAACAGAAAAACCACCAGCTATGCTGGTGGAAATTTATTCTAGCATAATTTTAGAAGTACTAAAATAAGTAGAATTATTATAATGTATAAGGTTTTTCTTTCCTCATGCATTTACATCACCTACTTTCATAAAACCCCCTGAAAATATTTCAAGTAGTTATTACTACTCATAAATGAAGCAGGCGCTACCACCAGTTAGATAACAATTATCTATTATGAAATATTGTACCCAAAAAAGCAAGAGAAAGAGTTCGACAAATTATGACGCTTTTTGACATCTGTGTCGAAAATAAAAAAATACCTATTTATTAAGGTATTTAGGGCTATCTATTTTACCTAAAAGATAATCAGCAGAAATACTGTATTTTTTACATATTTGATAAAGAAAAGGGGTAGCAATTAAATGTTTACCATTTTCGTAATTTGCAATGACAGGTTGAACAGTATTTAAAAGTGTTGCAAGTTTAACTTGTGATAATTTATTATCTTTACGGAATTCTTTTAATCTTTGGCCTGATAAAAGACAGTTGATTTCTGTGTTAGTATATTCATAATTTATAGTATTTGTAAATTCAAAAATATAATCTAATGATACATTAAAGTAATTGCTAAGTGTATTTAAATGCTTTAAAGGAATAATAACGTATTCTCTTTCGTATTGCCCGTAAACATATTCATGAATCTCTAGTAATGAACTGAGTGTAGCTTGAGTAATATTTTTATTATTTCTTAATTCTCTTAATCTATCTGTATACATATTTGTTTCCACCGCATTAATTTTCTCATAATTATTTTTATAGGTTTAAAAACCAATAAAATAGCTATATTTTTCTTGACTTTTAGTATACCCAGAATTATAATTACTATGTAAGCTAGGTAAACTCACCATATCATAGCTTATAAAATCACAAATAAAAATGAAGTAGAACTTCATGGAGGAGAGTAAGTTATGAAATTTGAGGTAATAAAAAGAAGTCATGTAAAAAGAAATATATTAATCGGAGTAATAATAGTTTTAATACT
>DVJF01000021.1 GCA_018716965.1 Candidatus Caccenecus avistercoris
AGCTGGAATGATAAAAATACAAATCCACAGTGCTAAGATATTATAACTCAATTCAGTTATAATTAAAAATTATAAAGAAAGGAGATATAATCTTAGGTTATATAAAATAACCATAATTAGATTATACAAGATGTTATAATGCCTATTAAAAGACTGAATACCTACAGCAATTTTTTTAATGTCTCTTTAGATTACCTATTTAGTTTTACGAATAATAAGCAATATAAAAATGCAAAAAAAGAAATAAATCCTACTTTATCTGGTACTAGATTAAAAGAATTTCGAAAAGAACACAAAATAACTCAAGTAAATCTTGCTAAATTTTTAAATACAACTCAATCAAACATTGTAGGATATGAAAAAGGAAACTTTATTATTGCTACACCCTATCTTTTTATGATATGTAAAAAATATAGCATTAGTGCTGATTATCTTTTAGGTAAAATAGAAACACCCAAATATTTAAATGAAAGTTAATATATTTTAATTTAACATTACTTGTTCAATTTCATAACTAAGTGGTATTATATCATCTTGTCTTACAAAATTAACAATAAATTCATCACTTTCTTTAGATATAATTATTCCTATTGTTTTATTATGATATGCTTCTTTTACTTGTTCATCAATTAATTTCATATAAAATTCCATCTGTGCTTTATCTTCTTTTCTTAAACTTCTTAATTTTAACTCGACTACAACAAAGGCATTCATTTTATAATTAAAAAGTAAAATATCTACATAATAAGAATTCTTACCATCACTTATTTTATATTGATGACCAGCATATAAAAATCCATTTCCTAATTGTTTGAAAAAGAAATCCAGATTAGCAAGAATATTTAATTCTAAATCATGTTCTGAAGCTACTTCACTTTTAACAGGAATAATAATAGGATTTTTCATATCAGTTGTTATGGATTGCTTTACAGGTACTATAATATCTATTTTATCTGGTTTATCTACTAATCTTTCATAAACATTAGACTTGATTTCTCTTGTTAGTTCTCTTTCTGATAAATTATTTTTAATACAAAGATTAATAAAGTAATTTCTTTTATTTTCATCTTTAATTGGTAATAATTTTCTAATATGAGTCCAACTCAATTGGTGGCGCACCGCGCCATCTTTTCTAAATACTAGATAAAATTGTCTAAATCTTTTCAAATTACTAGCATCATAACCTTTACCATACAACTCTGTCAATTTTATAGACCACTTCTTTATCAATTCATTTCCATATTTTGCCCTAGTACTTCCACCTTGGGCTTCTACAATAATTTTCCCAATATGCCAATATGTTTCTACTAAACTATAGTTTTCTTCTAATTTTCTAACTCTTTTACTTATTTCATTTCTTTTAATTAAATGTTCTATTTCTTCATAGTATTGTTGTTCTTTCATTGGACTTCCTTTCTAGTCCTCCACTCCTAAAATCCCTTATATCATATTTCAAAATAAATGTAAAGGCTTATATATTTTAATTATCAAAATTTTTATATTACCGACAAGATCTGGCAAAATTTATGTCAAGCTAAAACAAATAAATTTAATCTTGTATTTTTATATTTTTTTGGATATACTTAAAAAGGTGATAATAAGTGGAAGCAGTAGGTATTATTTGTGAATATAATCCATTACATAATGGGCACATCCATCATATAAAAGAAGCAAAAAAATTATTTCCCGGAAAAGCAATAATTTTAGTTTTAAATGGATATTTCTTGGAACGTGGTGAAGTTAGTATTTTATCTAAAGAAAACAAAACTAAACTAGCTTTAATTTATGGCGTTGATTTAGTAGTAGAACTACCCTTTATTTATGGAACGCAAAGTGCCGATATTTTTGCTGATGCTGCCATAAAAATATTAGGTTACTTAGGATGTTCTTATTTAGTTTTTGGTAGTGAATCTAATAATGTCGAAATATTAGAAAAAGTAGCTGCAATAGAAGAAAGTGCAGAATATAATGAAAAAGTAAAAGAATTACTAGCAACTGGCATCAACTATCCTACTGCTTTAGCTAAAGCACTAAATATTGAAGAAGACATTTTTAATCCCAATGATTTACTTGGTATTTCATATATTAAAGCTATAAAAAAGAATAAATTAAATATTAAACCCGTAACTATTAAAAGAACTAGTGATTACCACAGTACTACGGAAGATGATAATATTATCAGTGCTAGTAATATAAGAAATAAATTAAAGAATAAAGAAGATATTTCAAATTATGTACCAAGAAAAACTTTAAAGCTAATTGAAAATATTTCCTTAGAAAACTTATTTCCATTCATTAAATATAAAATATTAACCGACTTAGATTTAAGTAGATATTTAACTGTAGATGAAGGAATTGAAAACAGATTAAAAGAAAAAATATTAGAAGCCAAAACTTTAGAAGACTTTATTCTAAGTATTAAAACCAAAAGATACACTTATAACAAAATTAGTAGAATGCTAGTTCATATTTTAACCAGCTTACCTAAAGAAATTAATAAATTGGCTAGTATTGAGTATATTAAAATACTAGGTTTTAATAAACTTGGAAGAAATTATTTGCATGAATTAAAAGATGATTTAGAAATATCTTTAGTTCCCATTCCTAATTCTTTACAATATAAATATGAAATACTTGCTTCCCATGTTTATAGTCTAATTAGTCAAAATAAAATTTTATTATTTGAAAAAAGCAATAAACCAATTTTCTTTGAATAGTTTATTGCTTTTCTTTTTGACAATTAGGACAAAAGTAAGTACTTCTTCCTCCTACTTTTATATTTTCTATAATAGTTCCACAAATAAAACAAGCCTCCCCTTCTCGTTTATGTACCTTTAAATTCTGTTGAAACCTACCTGTAACTCCTAAACTAGAAGTATAACTCCGAATAGTCGTACCACCCATCTTAATAGCTTCCTTTATAATTTCCTCTGCACTTTTTACAATACGATCACATTCTTCTTTAGTTAAATTACAAGCTTTTGTTAAGGGATGAATTCTCGCCGCAAACAATACTTCATTTGCATAAATATTTCCCAGTCCACTAATAATGGTCTGGTCAAGTAAAACTGTTTTAATAGGAAGTTGCTTCTTTTTAAATTTCTGAAGCAAATAAAGAGCAGTTAAATTTTTATCGCCTGGTTCTAATCCTTGCTTCCTTATGCATTCTGTATGCTCTAAATCAGTCTTTAAAATCAAATTCATTCTTCCAAACTTACGTGTATCAGCATACCTTAATGTCATATCATCCAGAAAAGTAATTATTACATGTTCATGTTTTTCTTTAACATCGCTCTTATTTTTAATAAAATATTTTCCTTCCATTCGAAGATGCGACAACAAATAATATTTTTCTGTTTCAAAAATAAGCCATTTTCCTCTTCTTTTAATATCGATAAAAGATTCTCCTACTAAATTTTTCTTAAATAATTCTAAATCACTTTCAATCATCGGTTCATAATAAACTTGAACCTCTTTTATTTTCTTATGTAATATTCTTTTCTTTAAAGTATTTCTTACCGTTTCAACTTCTGCTATTTCTGGCATAATATCACCTATTTAGCTTCATATAAATCTTTACCAGATGCAATACCAACTTTTAAAGGCACATCCAGTTTAATTACATTTTCCATAACATTACGTACAATTTCTGTTACCTTTTCTTGCTCTTCTTTTACCGTATCAATTACTAATTCATCATGAATTTGTAAAACCATTTTACTTTTTATATTTTGCTTCTTAAATTCAACAAACACTAATACCATTGCTTTCTTAATAATATCCGCACTAGTACCTTGAATAGGTGTATTAAGAGCAATTCTCTCTCCACTTGAACGAATCATATAATTACGATTATTTAATTCTTCAATCGTTCTTTTACGATTAAATAAAGTTCGCACCGAACCAGTATCATAAGCTTCTTTAATAATATTATCCATATATCTTTTTACCCCTGGATATAATTCATAATATTTATTAATAAAACTTTGTGCTTCTTTTGGACTAATATTTAAGTTTTCTCCTAAACCAAAACCACTAATACCATAAACAATACCAAATATAACGGCCTTCGCTGTCGATCTCATAAGCTTAGTTACTTCTGATTCGTCTACTCCATATATATCCGCTGCTACTTTCGTATGAATATCAGCTCCGTTTTTAAATGCTTCGATAAGTTCTTTTGAACCTGATATATGAGCAAGAATTCTAAGTTCAATTTGCGAATAATCGACACTTAAAAACAAATCATTGGTTGGCTTAAAAGCACGTCTAACTTTTCTTCCCTCTTCTCCGCGAATCGGTATATTTTGTAAATTTGGTTCAGCACTAGAAAGTCTACCCGTTCTAGTAAATGTTTGCTTAAAAATCGTATGAATTTTACCATCTGGAAACTTAGCATTTTCTAAACTAACCGTATAAGTAGAAATAATTTTACTAAAATTACGATATTCTAAAATAAGATTAATAATCGGATGTTTTCCTCTAAGTTTTTGTAAAGTAGTGGCATCCGTTTTATAACCTGTTTGATTCTTTTTACCGGATGACAACCCTAAACGTTCAAATAATACTTCTCCTAATTGTTTAGGACTAGAAATATTAAATTCTACCCCAGCCATATTATATATTTCTTCTGATAATATCGCTAATTTAGCTTCGGCCTCTGCTTTAATTTCATCTAGAACACTACTATCTACTTTAACTCCAAAATATTCCATATCAGCAAGAACATAACTTAAAGGCATTTCAATATCTTTAAATAAATTATACATATCTTCCGTCTTCAAATTATTAATATATTCATCTCTCGTATCATAAATAAATCTTGCTTTTAAAACTGTATCTTTTTTTATCCGTTCTATATCACTAAAACCACTTTTCTTAGCATCGAGAAAAAATTCGACATTAATATGTTCCGGATTCATTAAAAAAGCAATATCTTCTTTATTAAACTCTTTATATAAATAAGCCGCAATCATTAAATCATAGTTAACTGGATCTACCTGAACATGATTTTTTCTAAAAATAATATCCATCGCTTTAGCATTATAAGTATAAACAACTTTTCCTTTTAAAATACCTTCTAAATCTTTCAAATATTTTTTATCTAAATAATAATTATGTTCTTTGTCACTTAACCCAATTCCCAGTATTTCTGCTTTATGATAATTCTCATCATTTAAATAAAGAAATACACTAACTTCATCCCCTAAAACAATTTTATTTAAATCATTAATTTCTAGAAATTTAATATCTTCTTCTACTACCGGTTTCCTATCAAAATTCTTAAGTAAAGAATAAAACTCTAAAGATTCAAATATTTCTGCTAATTCTGCTTCATGAGCCCCCTTATATAAAATATCATCAAAACTAATATTTAAAGGAACATCTTTATAAATAGTAGCAATCTCTTTACTCATGAAAGCATTATCACGATCAGTTTCTAATTTTTCCTTAGTTTTTCCTTTAATTAAATCAATATTATCATAAATACCTTCTAGAGAACCATATTCTTGTAATAATTTTAAAGCGGTTTTCTCACCTATTCCTTTTACACCCGGAATATTATCGGAAGAATCTCCTGCTAAAGCTTTTAAGTCAATAATTTTAATCGGATCAATTCCATAATCAGTCTTAAAAGACTCAGGATTATAACGAATATACCCCGTCTGTTTTAAAAGCTTGATATCTACCTCATCACTTAATAATTGTAGTAAATCTCTATCACTAGATATAATAGTAGCTATATACTCTGGATCAACCTCAGCCATTTTAGCCAGTGTTCCAATAATATCATCAGCTTCATATGGTTCAAGTTCCAAATATTTAATACCCATAGCCGCAAGTATTTTTCTTGCTATTGGCATTTGCTTAATTAAATCATCAGGAGTAGCTTGTCTTCCTTCTTTATAAAAATCATATTTTTGTTTCCGAAAATTCTTACCTATATCAAAAGCTACAGCAATATATTCTGGTTGCTCTTCATTAATAATTTTATTCATCATGGAAGTAAAACCATATAAGGCATTCGTTGGAAAACCTTTACTATTCTTCATAACATTTCCCGTATAAGCGGTTGCATAATAACTACGAAACATTAAATTATTACCATCTACTAATATAACTTTTTTCATTTATTCACCTCTAACATCTACAAAAATTATATCATATTTTATCGAAAGAAAAAAGGAATAACGATATATCCTTATTCCCGAATATTAATAATTCTTTCTCTTAACATTGCATCTCTATCATATTTCAAATGATATTCCACTACATCCTGATCTCTCAAATCCCTAGCTTCTCTTAAATAAGTAATTTCATGACCCAGTATTTCCGATAAATACTTTTTTAATTCTACTGTAAACTCTAATATAGATATATCTCTTCCTTTTAAATCATACATTTCCTTTAATTTTGCATTTTGGCTAACAATACCATCAAACAATCCATCAACTAAAAAATACATAATTCCTAAATTAAAATATTTCATATTATCACTTAAAATAGCTTTATAATCTCTATCATTTATACTATAGTCTAGAGTATCTACAATATATAATTTATTTCCAAGTAAAATATTATACATTACATCAAAAGAATTTACCCCACTTCTTGATATATATTCTATTTCTTTTAATGCTATAACAAGTAATTTTATTAATCTATCTAAACGAATATTTAAAGGATTTAAACTACATAAATTTTTAGCATTCCGATAAGGAGTAACATCACCAATTACTTCATCATTTAATAATATTACTTCTTCAGGAAAAAGAAAAGTAGAAGATTTAATATCCTTAAATTGTAATATTTCTTCTTTAGTATATAAAATATCATCAAATTCTAAATAGCTACGATAAAACTTATATACCTTCCGAAAATTCTTATCTACATAACATACCCCTTGAGAACCATCTCCTAAAGGTATTAATGTGCAAATAAAATTCATTACTTCTTCCCTTGAATGAAATGTCATAATATCCCCTTCTTTTAACAAGAACAATATGATAACACTTTATAAACAACTAGTCAAACAAAAAGAAGCAATATCTGCTTCTAAATACTTTTCTTTTTACCCACTAATATTTTCTTACTGTTTTTAGCATTAATCCGGTAATTAACATTGGTTGCAAGTACACTATAAGTAATAGATGCAATAGGTACACTTATAAGCATTCCCACAATTCCCGCTAAAGCTCCACCTATTGTAACTGCCACAAACACCCATATTCCAGGGAGTCCTACCGATTTACCAACAACTTTTGGATAAATCAAATTTCCTTCTAATTGCTGTAAAACTAATATAAAAATAATAAATATTAAAGCTTTTAAAGGACTAACCATAAAAATTAAGAATGCTCCAACAATCGTTCCAATAAAAGCTCCATAAATAGGTACTAAAGCTGTAACACCAATTAACACCGATATAGTAGCAGCATACGGAATACCAAGTATAAGCATTCCAATAAAACATAATACCCCAATAATAACCGCTTCTAAACACTGCCCACTAACAAAATGAGCACAAGTTATATTAGAAAGTCTAGCTATATCTCGGATTTTCATAACTTTTTTAATAGGTAAATAAGCTTTCAAAACTTTATTAATTTGCCCTAATAATTTCTCTTTTTGTACTAATAAATATATTGCAAAAACAAAAGCTATAACCAAATTAACAACTACTCCAATTACATTAGATGCCACTCCTAAAGTAACCTCTAATATTTGATCACCATTATTTTTAATAAAATCAACAGCTACATCACCAAAATTTTGAACAGCATCTTCAATATTCTGAATAACCGCTGTATCTATATCTAATTTAGTTAATAATACTCTTACATTTTCTTCATATCTAGTCATATTATCCACAAACAAAGTAAAAGTATTTTTAAGCTGTGGAATAATAAGTAATAATAAAACAATAATAAACGTAAAAATAAAAGCTAAACTAAGAAGCAAGCTAATAGTTCTCTTATTTTTACTTTTCATATTAGCTTTATCTAACAATTTACGTTCAATAAATTTCATTAAAATATTTAAAACAAAAGCAATAGCAATACCTATAATAAAAGGCATAATTAGATCTATTATAAATTTTAAAAAACTCCATATCTCTTTTATATTTAAAAAAGCAAATATTAAAATAATAGCTATTAAAATAATTTGGATAATATCTTTCTTTACATCTTTCCTCAATCTAATCACCACTACTATAATTATAATATAAATAAGACAAAAAAGAAACAGAAAAAAATAGATCAAACTGACCTATTAATAATCTTCATTTATACTATCAATAAACTCTATTTGTTCATCCACAACACTTTTAAGTCTTCTCTTAAAGATGACCACTCTTCTTTTTAAAGTTTCCGCATCTTGCTCAATTTTATCAGCTTTAAGTAGGGCATCGTTTACAATTCTTGATGCATTCCTTCTAGCATCTTCAATTACCCCTTTAGCTTCGTCTCTAGCTACCCTTTTAATTTGATTAGAAGCATCTTCTGCTACAACTAATGCTCTATTTAAAGTATTTTCCATGTTTTGATATTTTTCTAATTCACTTTTTAACTTTTCTATTTCTGCATCTTGATTTTTTAACTTAGCTAACATAGATTCATACTCACGGGTAACTTCATTAACAAAATTATTAACTTCTATTTTGCTATAACCACTTATACTTGTACTAAACTTTCTCAAAAGAGATCACCTCAACACTATTTATCTAACTACCATTCTTCTTCTACATCAGCTTTATTCTTTTCTGATTCATCACTAATTTTACCTTGAACATTAACATTTTTAGGGGTACAAAGATATATACCAACCCCAATCTTTTGCATATTTCCCCCTATAGCATATATACAACCACTTAAAAAGTCAATAATTCTTTTCGCTTGATCTGAAGTAACACGCTTCAAATTAACAACTACACTATTACGATTTTTTAAATGATCTGCTATTTGTTGTGATTCAGAATAAGCTCGTGGTTCTAAAAGAATCATTTTATTACCTGATTTATCTGCCTCAGCTAAAGCATCTGCCTCACTAATATTATAAAACTCATCTTCGGTACCAGTCATTGTATCATCATCTACATCTTTAAAAAGATTTTTAAATTTACCTAGAGCCATTATGCACTCCTCCTATTATTAATTTACTTCTTTATTCTATCAAATATTTATCAATAATGCAAGGTAAAAAAAGTTCAAATTATAGATATTCCATAATTTGAACATTTTTAGCTAACTTTTCAACCAAATCTTTTTGATCATACTTATTAAATATTTCTACAAAATTACTATTATCCATTAAAAACATATCATGATAATAAGTAAATATTTCAATTAAATTAGTAACTCCCATACTATTTAAATAATCCAAGTTTTTAGAAACCAACTTTTTATTAGCTTCCAATTCTTTAATTAAAGTACTAGTTGTATTTTCCCTCAAGTTTTCAATATCATCTTTTTTAAATCCAAATTTTTCTAAAAATTTCATGCTAGACCCCTACTTTCTTCATTTGTTCTATCTAAAGGAAAAGCACTTAAAATTAAATCAGTTAATTCTTGCATTTCTGGAGTAACATCGATTCCTTCATACATAACACTTTGGACAATATCATTTAAAGGTAAGAAACGATACTCTTTTCTTTTTAATGAACCTACGATATTTTTGGTAATATTTGCTACAATCTTAGGTAGATATTCATTAGTTGGATTTTGTAAAATCAAATAATTTAAACTTTCTACGACTTGATTATATACTTGTCTATCTTCAGCATCCATCTCTTCCATAGCTTCTGTATCACTCACTGTTTTCACTTCTTTTAATGGAACTTGTGTAGAATAATCTGCAAAAGTTTTCTTCGTATTTAAAGCTGTTAAAAAATTATTTTCTTGATCCATAAATGGTAAATTATTATTTACACACCATTCTACTCTTGCTACAAAAGAAGATCTTAATGAATTCAAAGACATATTATTTCCAAAAGCTTCTTCTAACCCTAATTTTTTAATTTCCTCTAAACTATGTTCTATCTCACTAACTGTAAGTTCTGGTTCATTATCATGGAAATAAACTGGTTTAGTAGGCACTGTTAAAATCTTAACAGAACGCCCATCAAACTCTATATCATAGCCAAATTTTCCAAGTAACTCATAAACTTCATCCGCATTAGGACCTTGCAAATCTGCAATAAACTTATATTTATCAATTCCTTCTTTAAATTTAACTTTACCCATATCTTTCATTTTCTAAACCTCCCTAATATGCCATAAGTGGCACTTTCTTGGGATCTAAGCCACTATCTTGTAATAAAATAATTGCTTTATCCAAATTTTTATAATCATATTTTGTTAAAACAGTTGGATTTAAATAAATATCTAACGCACTCTTACCAATCCGAAGCAATCTATCCATCTTAGCTTCCAATTCTTTATCATAAAGCAAATTAATATGATCAACAAATATATCTAAACTAAGATCATTCTCTTTGAAAATATTAACATTTCTTCTGATAACTTTCTCATTAAAATGTTCAAGCACTTGATCCAAATCACTAGTAGTATAATCCAAATAATCTAGTCCAATTTCATTAAATAGATCAATTAAGTCTTCCCGATCAAATTTATGCTCTTCAACCTTAGGAGCTTCCGCTTTTACTGGTTCAACCGAAACTGGCTCTATCTTTGGAGCTTCTTCTACTTTAGGCTCAATTACTTCTTGATTTTTAGCCTCTTGCATTACTTCACTGATAGACTTTTTTTCTGATTCTCTTAATCTAGCATCATAATCATACAAAGCATCTTCAGGGAACATTAGTATTTTAGCAGCCTCTCTAGTTTCTTCCTCTGTTAAATCAAATTGCTCTAAAAGCGAAGTAATAGAATCCCTCGTAATATTTATATTACCAGCTAACGCTAAATCAAAGTATTCATTTAATTTTTCTTGATTAGCTACAGCTGCATCTTTACGAATACCAATTTCCTCAATAGTCGTAATAGCACTATTCATTTCTTCTTCTACTTTAACTAATTCTTCTTTACTAGATTCAATATCGGAATTTACCTTTTCAATCGTCTCAGGAAGTGAACTATCTAACTTTTCCACTAAAGCTTCAGGGTCAAAATTTATATGCAAACGATCAATAACTGTTGCATAAGCATTTTTATCAATACCCTTTAATACTTCAATTAATTTCTTCCCTTGTTCACTTAAATTCTTACTATCAGCTTCTAATCCTGCAATTTTTTCTTGTAAAGTAGCTTTTTGTGCAGTTGTCCTTTCTTTAGTTTCTTCTGCTTTTTCATGTGCGCTTTCCATTTCTTTAAAAATCACACTATCACTGCCACGTAGATTATATAATTTATCAAGAAGTCTAGTAACTTCTGGAGATAATATTTTCATAATCAACACTCCTTATTCTACAAACAATTATAGCAAACCCCACCCTAATTGTAAACTACTTTTTCACAAAAACAACCAGTAAAATAATGTAAAGTAAAATAATTGTAAACTAAAACCCAAAAATTTAGCAATTGCCACTTGCCCTACCGGACATCGCGGCAAAAATAAATTTGTAGTACAGGTATAGCCGAGAGCGTTGTTGTCGGCTTATATAAAAAAGAAAATAAAAAGGCACATTGTGTGGGAGCGTATTGCTCCCGTATAATGTGTCTTTTTAGCGTGTAATAAATATTGAATAAAGAAATATATTGTAAAATTATAACATGTTAGAAAAAACTATTGTATTTTAAAGGGATCACTAGTTGTTCCGCTACCACTAATGGCGATGGCTGATTTCAGATTTATTACTGGGCGCACACCATACGCGCCATTCACGAAGTAGGCGTAGAGGCGGCCAGACGAATTCACACAGAACACGCAAGCAACGCTGCTGATAAAGCGATACGGAGACATAGTCCAGTAAGTCTGTCCTGTGTATAGGTAACTTCCTGTATTGGCAGTACTGTATTTTATTCCAGTTAACAATGCTTCATCCATCGTTACTAATCCGATTGGATTTTGTAATTTTCCATTATCTTTCGATAATATATCTTCAGTATTACATTGTAATGTTCCTGTTCCATCTCTTCTATCATGCGGAGCATAATATACAGTGCTTGAACTCCAATTATAACCACTTGCCATATTCCGATCACTACAGAAACCTGTTCCTGTATCTATATAGTCTGTTTCATAACTTGCTAAATTATTATTATACCATGTATTTAATGTATTCATTATGGTACTGTTTGTTCCATATCCGTGTTGGCTTGATGTATTATATACTAATCCTACATATGTTTTGCTATTTGATGAACTATTGAATGCACTGGTTCCGATTTGTGTTCCTTCTCCTGTTTCATTCGCACTTGTTCCTTGATAGATCATCCTTATACTTCCATCACCATTAATTCGTATAATTCTCCACCAGAAGCCGGCAAACTGTACCCAGTTATTTGGTTTCCCTGTGTAATAATAGGTTGTTCCTCCTGTCCAGTCTGTTGTACTATTCGTTGGAGCATTATCTCCTGCTAATATGTAATCTCCTCCTGATGCTTTCTCATCAAAATACAGATAACATTTTGTTCCTTCTTTTGCTATTGGACTTACTGTTAATGTTTGTGTGTCCATATCATAGGAAAGAGTCATATCTTCTTGCACTACGTCTCCTATTTTACAATAACTTTTTTCGGCATTAAATTCATATCCACTTGTTGGTATATCACTAGTTGGAGTATAATCATCACCACTTTGAATATAAGCTCCAATTAAGGTCTCATCTAGTTCTTTTGTAATACCTTCGGTATTTTCTGTATATTTATTCATATCAGCCATATACGCTGTTATAATATGCTCTTGAATATCCAAATTAACTTTAGTAATATTTCTATCTTTATTAATATAATCTAAAACTACTTCCGGCATACCTCCTAATATTAGATAGCTTTTATATAAAGATAACGCTTTATTATGAATAACATCTAGTAATGGTGTATCACTCATATAATGTTTCTTAATTTCACTTAAAAGTTGTTCTTCTCCGAGTGCCATTAAAAATTCTTCAAAATCCATAGGATATAAATACTTAATAATTACCATACCTACTGGAAAAGAAGAAGTAAATCTATGAATCTTTACCCCAAGAAGCGAGTCAGCACAAACCAATTTATAAGGTTTATCACTTTCACAAAAGTATTTTAAAGAGGTAATTGCTCTTTCATTTACTTGTATTTCATCAAAAAAGATAACTGTATTATTTACATCAAATTGGATATTTTTAAGTATCTTTATATTTTCTATTATTTCTTCCGAATTAATTGTTTGATTAAAAATCTGTGATATCTCACTTTCCTTTTCTAAATTAATATAAATATAATTTAGAAAATTTTTCCTACAAAACTCATCTAAAATATAAGTTTTTCTTGTTTGTCTTGCTCCAATTAACATAAGTGGCTTTTTAGAGACAGCATTATATCAAAAAAACGTACATTTTGTACATAATTAATCGCTTTTTTCGTACATTTTGTACGTTTTTTGATAAAATAACACAATTCTAAAAAACATATCATTAGTAGAAGACAATTTCTATACTTTTACTGAATTACAATCATTAAAAGTCATCATTCATTAAAAAGTCAAAGATATTAAGATGTTTAATTCCATTGCTTCCATAATCTTCCTTATCAATAGATATGATATATTTAGGATAAGAATCATCAATTTCTTCTAAAGCTTCAAGTTCTCTTTTTAATGTATTCTCATCTTTCAGTGAATAACATACTTGAATATATTTTAGTCCTTTATCATTAGAAGCAATAAAATCAATTTCACTTGTTTTCGTTTTCCCTATATACACATCATACCCTTTATTAACAAGTTCATTATAAACAACATTCTCTAAAGCATGAGAATAATTAACTTCTTTACTATTCGTTTTAATCTTTTTAACACCTAAATCTGTCGCATAAAACTTATTTAAAGTTTTCAAAACACTTTTACCATGAATATCATAACGATAAACCCTATTCATAATAAAAGTGGAGCATATCGCTTCTACATATTTATACAAAGTATCAGTTGCTATTTTCTGATTATTCTTTTCTAAATAAGAAAGAACATTAGTAACACTAAACTCTCTTGTTTCTGTTTCCAATATATATTGTAAAATTTTATTAAAGGAAGTAATATCTGTTATACCTAGTCTATCAACAACATCTTTTAATAAAATAGAATCATAAACATCAGAAATATAATACTTCCTAGAATCTAAATTATCAAAAGTAAAACGTTGTGGTAATGTACCCCATTCAAAAATATCTAAAAGCAAATCCATATATTTTTCTTTCTTTGTTCCAGTTAATTCTACTGTTTCCCTAAAAGATAAAGGATTAATTCGAAAACTAACATATCTTCCTGATAAATCAGTGGAAAGTTCTAAAAAAGTCATTTTACTATTTGAACCAGTAATAAAAATACTAAATTGATTACTCGCCCGAAGTGAATTAACGGCCGTTTCAAAATTATCTACCCTTTGAACTTCATCTAAAAACACATAATATATTTCTTTATCTTTTACAAGCGATTTCACATAATCATTTAAATCTCTAGCTGTCTTAATATTGTCATACTCCATTAATTCAAAATTAATATAAATAATATGATCATCAAGAATACCACTTTCTTTCATTTCATCAATAATTTGTTCTAAAATAACTGATTTTCCGCTTCTTCTAAGACCACAAAGGATTTTTACTAAAGATGTAACATGATAAAAATCTCTTATTTTTTTCAAATATTGCTCTCTTTTAATCATAAATCATCACCTGATATAATTATACTATATATAATTTAAATTTAAAAGTTTTTTTGATGAATTGGAAAAATTTTTAAACTTAAATATTTTTTTGGATTAATTGGAAATTTTTTTAAAATTTAATTATAAATACAAAATATAGCATATAAAAGACTGCTTTAATAATATTTTCTAATAACAAGCTATAAACTATAAATTTTTAACAAAATAACACAATTCTAAAAGAAGAATATAATACATTGGAATATATAAAGGAGGAAAATATTCATGAAAAAGAAAATAATTACCATTTTAATTGCTTTAATATTAATAGCAGTAATTATAATTACAAGCATTAAACTAAGTAGTAAAGAAAATACCAATAATGATTTAACAACTATTAGACTTGCCGAAGTAACCCACAGTGTTTTTTATGCTCCTATGTATGTAGCAATCGAAAATGGTTATTTTGAAAGTGAAGGAATAGAAATTGATTTAATTTTAACTAGTGGTGCTGATAAAGTAAGTGCCGCTGTCTTATCAGATACTGTCGATGTTGGTTTTGCAGGTACAGAGTCATCTATTTATGTTTATGCTGGTGGTGAAAGTGATTACTTAGTAACATTTGCAGGACTTACCAAAAGAGATGGACAGTTTATTTTAGCTAGAGATTGTTCTAGTAAATTTGAGCTTAGTGATTTATATGGTAAGGAAATTTTAGTTGGTCGAGCTGGAGGTATGCCTGCTGTAAACTTCTTAAATGCCATGAAAAATGCTGGTATGGATGTAAATAAAATAAATGTTAATTACTCCATTGATTTTGCAAGTCTATCTGGTTCATTCATTGGTGGAGTTGGCGATTATGTCAATTTATTTGAACCTACTGCTACAACCGTTGTAAATGTATCCGATGCTTGTATCGTCGATTCTATTGGTCGTTTATCCGGTGAAGTACCATATACAGCTTTTTATGCTCGTAAAAGTTACTTAGAAGAAAATGAAGAATTACTACTTGGCTTTACTCGTGCTATTGCTAAAGGATTAGAGTTTGTCCTAAATAATGATAGCAAGACTACTGCAAGTGTTATATTACCTGAGTTTCCAGATAGTGCCCTAAATGATATTATAACCATTATTGATAACTATAAAGAATATGACTCATGGCTTACAACTCCATATATTAGTGAAGAAAGTTTTAATAATTTACAAGATATGTTAATTGATAATAATTTAATAGAAGATTATGTCCCTTATAGTGATTTAATTCATAATTTATATGAATAAACTCTTAAGTATTAAAAACTTATCCAAAGTTTATTACAAAGGAAAAGCTGAAACAGAAGCTATAAAGGATATATCTTTTGATATCGAAGAAGGAGAATTTGTATCTATTGTCGGACCCTCTGGTTGTGGTAAATCAACCCTTTTAAATATCTTAACAAATATGGACACACTAACAAAAGGAAATATTAATTTAAAAGAAAACTTAAAGCTCGGATATATGCTCCAAAGTGATTCAATGTTAGAATGGCTAACAGTCTTAGATAATGCCCTTTTAGGTTTAGATATCAAAAAAATTAAAACGGAAGAAAATAAAAACTATGTTAAAAGTTTATTTGAAAAATATGGCTTAGCCGAATTTATGGATAAATACCCTAGTGAATTATCTGGTGGAATGCGTCAAAGGGTAGCCCTAATTCGTACTCTAGCCCTAAAACCAGATATCTTAATATTAGATGAACCATTTAGTAAATTAGATTATCAATCAAGACTAAAGGTAAGTGATGATGTTTATAAAATAATCAAACAAGAAGGCAAAACAGCTTTAATGGTAACCCACGATATCTCAGAAGCTATAAGCGTTTCTGATCGTGTAATCGTCTTAAGTGAAAGACCGTGTATCATTAAAAACATATATAAAATTAAAAGAGAAAAAAATGGAACCCCTATTGAAAATAGAAAAGATAAAAATTTTGCTTATTATTACGATTGTATTTGGAAGGATTTAGCTTATCATGAGTAAAGAACATATTACATACTTAAAAAAAATAAAACGAGAAAAAATTATTGTCTTAACTTTCCAAATACTAATATTAGTAATATTTCTTCTATTATGGGAACTTTTAAGTAAATATAAAATAATTAACCCTTTTATCTTTTCTTCTCCCACCAATGTTTTAGCAACCATTAAAAATTTATTTATCTCTTATAATTTAGTAGGTCATATCTTAACAACCCTTTATGAAACATTAATTGCCTTCATATTAGGTATTACTCTGAGTTTCATTATAGCCATCATTCTCTATGAATTTAAAATACTAAATAAAATAATAGACCCTTATCTAACTATGCTAAATAGCTTACCCAAAGTAGCCTTAGGTCCTCTAATTATCATTATTGCCGGTGCTAATACCAAATCTATTATTGTTATGGCCTTACTTATTAACCTAATTGTAGGCATCATGACTATATATAACGGATTTAATAATATTGATAAAGATTTAATTAAATTATTTAAAACTTTTAATGCCAGTAGATTAGATATTTTATTGAAACTAACCATACCCGCTTCCTACAAAACAATTATATCAAGTCTAAAACTAAATATATCAATGACACTAATTGGTGTTATTATGGGAGAATTCTTAGTAAGTAAAAGTGGTCTTGGTTATTTAATAATTTATGGAACTCAAGTATTTAATCTTAATATGGTTATGGCTGGTATTGTAATACTAATTATTATTTCTTTTGTTTTATATAAAATCATTACATATATTGAAAAGAAACTATTAAAATAAGCATCTCAAGTTAGAGGTGCTTTTTCATACTATTTTATTTATTTTATCTATTAACAATTGACTTACATCTTGATCATTAATTAAAGTAATAGAAAAAGTTTTATAACCAATCCGATTAATACTAGCCCCACAATGATATACTACTTTGTTATCTAATATAAAATAACGATCATGAAAAATATTACTATATTTTACTGTTAAATTATGATATTCTTTATTATACTTTTCTATCATGTGTTCTTTTAATAAATTATTTTTCTTAGTTATAATTGTTACTTTAACATGCAAATCTTTAACCATATCAAGAAGTGTTTTATCAGCATAATTATCAACAATAATTATCTCTTCTTTAGCACTATTAAAAATATCTAATATCTTAGAATAAGCATCATATATCTGTCCATCAAAATAAATATCAGAAACCTTTCTCTTTTCTTCGAATTTTTGGAATGTTTCTTCTAATTTATTTACTCTACTATGATCTTCCAATACAAGATTATTAATATATTTTTGTTCAATTAAATTATTAGAAATATATTTACGCATTAAAACAAAAGCATCCATAATAGCAATGCTTACTTGAGTTGCTACTTTAGATTTAAGTATTGTTGCAAGCATAGCAACTCCTTGCTCAGTAAAAACTCGTGGACAATTATATCTTCCCCCTCTTGTCTCTATTTTTTGGTCGAAATTTTCGACCATAAAGATTTTACTTTCTTCTTTAGTTAATTTCCACGAAAATCTTTCCGGAAACTTATCCTTATTATTTTTTACAGATTCATTAATTCTCTTTGTTTCTACTTGATATAATTTGGCTAAATCACTATCTAACATTACTTGTTTTCCACGTACCTCATAATTAAATTTGTTAGTTTTTCTTCATTTTTAAAAACAATATTACTCATCCAAAACCTCCTGTATAAGAAATTAAAGCACTATCATACCCCATATTTTTTATACAAGAATATTATACCAAACTTTTGTATGAAAATCAATAATGTTTATCTTAAAAAATACTATTTTAAATGAATTTTCTTCAATGTTTTTCTTTATTATTTTAGCACATTCTAGTTAATAAATTTTCTTTCTAATATTCTGTAAAATTATCAAAATACTTTTAAAATTTTTTCTAAATTAGCACTAATATTCAATTCTACTTTTTTACAAAACAAAAAAATCGTCATGTATTTGACAATTTTTATTTGCAATTATACCCTTGCAATTCCAAAACTTCTTTTAACTCACCATAAGTAATTTCTTGATCAATTTTAATACCTAAGAAGCTATCATCTCTATCTCCCGTCGTAATCATTCTTACTTTTCCATCTACAACATAAACATCCATATATGGCTTACTTGCTTGAATATTGCTAGCTATCGTACGTAATTGACTAGTGTTTTCTTCTGGAAACTCCATATCTACCGTAAATTTCATATCATATATTTTTTTATCTTTAACAACTACATTTAAAGTAGAATAAGAAGTAATATCTTCGCTTTCACTAGTAGATGTGCAAACCAAAGACTCACTATTACCACATCCCGTTAATAAAAATACCATACAAAATAATATCAATATATACTTTTTCTTCATAATAGCCTCTATTCTAATTCAGCCATAATAGCCGCTTCATCTACTGCTCCTACCAAAGTAGATTTTACTTCCCCGTTATGAAAAATCATAATAGTTGGTGTAGCATCAGCTGGATATTCCTCTAATATATTTTCACAATCTTTTGAATCTATATTAAGAGTTGCTACTTTTACTTCTTTATTATTTTTAGCTATATCAATTAAAGTAGTAAGCATAGCCACACATGGTGGACAAGAATTAGAAGAAAACTCTAAAATAACAGGTTTATCTGCCTCTATTACTTCTTCTCTAAAATTATCATCAGTAACTTTTATAACACCCACACTAACCGATTCTTCTAGTGCTTCTTCTTTATTAGTACTATTGGTACTAAAATAATAAATACTAGCAATTCCACCAATTACAATAATAAAAATTGCTATTTCAATAATTAACTTAACTTTTTTATTCATAAATCCTCTCTTTCTAACCAAAGAAACCCATAATTCCCATAACTAATTTATATAATCCAAAAAGGATCAAAATACTTCCTGAAACTTTATTAATAATATTATAATGTTTCTTAATAAAATCAAAAGTTTTTTTCATTTTATCTAAAAAGATAGCTGTTATAATAAAAGGAATAGCGAGTCCCAAAGAATAAAGTAAAAGCAAAATTGCTCCTTTTAAAATACTTCCCGTTGTACTAGCTAGAATTAATGCTGATGATAAAAAGGCTCCTACACACGGTGTCCATGTAAGTGAAAATATCGCCCCAAATAACACCGATGTAATAAAAGTTAGCCTCTTTTCTTTTTGTTTCATTCCTTTAGTTTTATTAAATAATTTAATAAAGATAACTCCCATATAATTAAGTCCAATTATAATTAAGAATATTCCAAATAAAATATTAAAATAATCTACATATTGATGAATAAATTTACCAAAAGTTCCTGCAAAAACACCCAATAATATAAAAATAATACTAAAGCCACTAACAAACCCTAAAGCATTTAAAATAGTATTTTTGCTACTTTTACTCTCTTTAGCAAAATAAGAAATATATATGGGAATTACCGGTAATACACAAGGAGAAACAAAAGATGCTAAACCTTCAATAAAAGTAATAAGATATTCCATATAAGCCTCCTACTCCATAAATAATAACATAAAATCATTTAATATGCAAAAAGAAAATATATTTAGTTAAAAAGACGATATCCCATTTTACTATCATTACTTTAATTCAAACTTTAAAGTACCTTTTCCATCTTTACAAGAAACCACAGTATATGCTCCATTAATAATGGTCATTCTAGGTGGAACATGTCCTATATCAGCATCTAGTATTATTGGTAATTCTAAATCACCTAAAACTCTTTTGATAGCATCCTCCATCATCATACCCTTATTACTATAATTAGTAGCACTTCTTCCAAATATAATTCCTTGAGCATACTTAAACCATCCATTATCTTTAAATTTCCATAAAGTTCTTACCATATCTTCCGTCGATAATTCACAATTATCAAAATACCAAATAATACCATCTTCCCTATATTTTTCTATAAATTCTTTGGTTTTATCAAAACGTGTTCCAAAAAGTTCTGTAATTATATCAATACATCCCCCAATTATCCGTCCTTTAAAAGAAACTTCTTTTTCATGATTTAAAGTTTTCCAATAAACTGATGCATCTAAATGATATTCCTCTCTTCCCGTTATCATATCTACTCTCATACTTTCATATTCAGGAAAACTTTTTTGAACAAATAAATTACCTTCTAATATATCTAAATTATTTTCTAAAGACTCATGCCAAATATCCATACCAAATCCCACAAAATTAGACCCATAAATCGTTGCTATATCCAAGTTTGTGGTAATAGTAAAAAGAAGTCCTGTCGGATCAGAATATCCTTGTAACCATTTAATATTTTTTTGAACAATCGAAAAATCAAAAAAGGTAAGCATCTCCAATAAAAACTCTCCTCCTGTAGCACAAATAATCGCTTTAACTTCCTCTTTTTGATACAAACTAGCAAGTTCTAATGAACGAATATAAGCAGAACTACTAACACCATCTTCATTTTTTCTTACATTGGGTGTTAAAAGAATTTTATAACCCTTTTCTTCAAACTTTTTTATGGCATTATTTAAAGTATTTATTCTTAATGGTTCAGTTAAACCTGAAGAAGGAGCACTAACTCCAATCGTATCCTCTTTCCGAATAAATTCTGGATAAATCATATAATCACTACCTTCATATATTTATTCAATTTTTAATTTATCACTAAACACCAAGTAATTTTAAATATTCTGTAATTTTTTGCCTTACATATAAAGATTTCTCACAATTTACTTCTAGAGAATCTTGAAGAACTCTAGTAATTTCTTCTAAATACAATTTCTTTTGAATAAAATATTCTAACATTTTATATAATTGAATCCCATAATTATATAAAGTTAAAGATTTAACTTCCATAAAAACATAATCTAATATATCTTTAACAAGTGTATCTTTATTATCCAAACAATCTAAAATATCATACATAACTTTTTGACAATGATCAGCAACCATTCCTGTAGAGCCATTAGAATCATCAATATCCGTTTTTGGAATAGAATCCAATATCAAACTTACAATAGTAAATGCTGTTGCAAAATCCTTTATACTTACTAACTTCCAAGCTTCATCTAAATATTCTAACATAGCACATTCATAACTATCAGTATTTCCATATTCAATATAACCACGTTTATTTGCACAATTATTAATTGCCATAGCTATTTTATTTTCATAAGCACTTCTAGATAACTTAGGAAAAAAATTGTTAAACTTTATCCTAAATTTATTTAATAAATAATCGTTATTAATTAAATTATCATATAAAAACTCTCTAATTTCTTTACTATCAATCTTATTTAATATATCTTTTAAATCATAATTCATTTCATTATCCTCGTAACGTTTCTATTGCATTTTTCTAAATCAAAATCGTTAATATTATACTTACCCCAACTTCTATCTTTTCCATCAAAAATTTGAGCTAAACTCCAAGAACCACCACAATCATCAATAATGCCATATCCTTTACCCGTTAATACTTGAAAAGGAGTATCTATATAACCATCTTCTATCTTACTAAGTGTTAAATTAAAAATCCAATTATCTCCAAAGTCATAAATAATATCCAATTTTTGTTTCGCTTTTAAATTCAAATAAAATAGTTCTAAATCAAAGTAATATTCATTTAAAAACTCTTTATCAACTCTTATTCCAAACATATGTGATAAATCACCATTCATTGAAACAACAATCAATCGACAAAAATCTTCGATTAAAATATCACTATTTACACATATTTTTCTTTTAATTTCTTTAGCAAATCCTTTTAAGGAAACATTAAATATATAGTGCTTAGGCAATTTTTGTTCTTCTTTAATATGCCTATATTCCTCTACTCTATTATTTACTTCTACAACATCAAACTTCTTTTGTAAATATTCTTTTTCATGCTTTTTATAACAAGAATCATCCCACTTTTTTGGTGGATTTAACAAATAATTTAAATAAGTTACCCCACCTTTATGATCCATTAATCCATACCCTTTACCGGATAATACTTGAAAATCAACATCATGATCATCTTCTAAAAATGCATCTACACAAACATCAAAAAAATAATACTGATCATAATCATAAGTAATCTGAAAAACATCATCTTTTTTCAAAGATAAATCTTTTAACGTTAATCCAAATAATGTTTTTTCATCATTTTCTTCGTCCACTTCTTCTTCAGGATAATAAAGAATATCATTAATTTCTAGTCTATAAAGAGGAATTTTCTTTCCATTCATTGCTACGATAATATATTCACACAAATCAGTTAAGGGTATATTTTGACTAACCAATACTTGTCTATTAATTTTATTTTCTAATCTTTCTAAAGTCACATTTAATAACATTTTCATATTTACCACTCCTAATTCATATTATGATTTGCTGATTTTTCTTTTACAACCTCAAAATACAACTTATAAGTATCTGGATAAGTTAGATTATCTGGTAAATCATCAGAAAGTAATATTTCACTCATCTCATAATCTAAAGGTAAAGCACCCATTTCCAGTATCTCGCAAAAACAAAGAAGACCAAAAGTACTAATTTTATAAACACAAATTGGTGTAACCATAACCTTTGTAGCACCTGTCTCTTCATACATTTCTCTAGTTGCAGCATCCATCCAAGTTTCTCCTGCCTCTATGTGTTGTCCTCCTGGTATTTCAAAACCATCTCTTTTTTTGTTGTAGCAAAAAACATATTTTCCTTGATATCGACTTACACATACTACTCTTGTATATTCACTTTCTTTACAATAACCCAAATTATATAATTTAACTTCTAACATAAAAGATCCTTTCTAAAATAGTATCAAATATTTTTTATCAAAACAATCTATTCTATCCATTTCATTTCTATATTTGCTTTCATAAAGCATACTCACCAAAATTATTATAACAAAAAAGAGTATCCATTGATACCCCTTAAAGTTTATTCTACAATATTTCCCTGCTCCAAATTTATTTAACAACTAGTTAAGTTTTTTGGAATATCTTCTTTTTCGATATCAACAAAATCTTGTAAGTCTAAACTAAGTTTCGCGTAAACTAAATTTTTATCTTTATCATAATAGGAAAAATACAAATATTCTTTATCTTTCCCAAAATATTCTCGAATAGAATCTATATATCTATCAGGCACCCATTTAATACTGTCATGCTCATCGTCTAATTCATAAGCATATATCAAATGAGAAGTATCATACTTATTAATAAAATATAAGTATCCATCATAAATATCTAAACTATATAAAGAAGATGATGTTTCTGTTTCAAAATATTTTTGAAACTCATTATTTCCAACCGAGCGATAAACAATATTATATCCACTTTCATTCGTATGATAAGTTACTCCATATTCTCCACAAAACTGTGTATAACCATTTTCTAACAAATTATCCCTAGAATATATTTCTGTATTACTACAATCACACAAGACAAACCCAATAACTAATAAAATACCCACTCGAATTTTCATAATTAAGCCTTACTTACTTGATAAACCTCAACTTCTACTGGTGTTTCTTGACCAAACAAATCAATTAAAACATTTAGACGATTATTTTCAAGGTCAATACTATCAACTTTACCCATCATACCTTTGAATGGACCATCAATAATACTTACTTTATCACCAACAGCCATTTCAGACTCAATATTAACACGACTCATACCCATACCAGCTAAAATCTTATCGATTTCTCCCGGTAATAATGGTGTTGGTTTAGCACCCTTACCACTAGAGCCAATAAATCCTGTAACACCAGGAGTATTACGTACGATATACCAAGCTTCATCACTCATAACCATTTCGACTAAAACATAACCCGGAAACATCTTTTTCTTTTTTTCTTTTTTTTGCCCATCTTTAACTTCAACTTCAGTAGTTTCTGGAACGATTACCCGGAAAATATAATCTTGCATTCCCATAGATTCTGTTCTTGCTTCTAATTTTTCTTTAACCTTTGATTCATGTCCTGAATACGTATTAACAACATACCATTCTTTTTCCATTAGTTAAAAGCCCCCTTTACTGCTGACATAACTAAACTTAATAGTACAAAGAATACAACTAAAACAATGATAAATACTAAAGTAGCAATTGTATATTTAAGCACTTCTTGTTTAGTAGGCCATTTTACTTTTGCAAGTTCTGCCTTAACTCCTGAAAAGAAGTTCTCTTTTTTTGCTTTTTCTTTGCTTGTCTTCTTATGATTCACTTTTTTTGTTTCTTTTTTTACATCTTTTTCTTTACTTTTTGCCATTTTTTATCCCCTCTAATTTAAAGTATTAAAAAAACACTATTTCGTGTTCACCTATAATCTACCACATATTAGCCTAAATTTCAAGCACAAAATAGCTAATTTGCAAAATAATTAATCTTCTATACAAGAATTCATTAAATCAACTACATTAGTAAAATCTCTTTCACTCATCTTCTCTACATATTTTAAATTTCTAATCTCATAATCAATACTACGAATATGTTCACATAAAACAGAACCATTAATTTTCTTTGTATCCTGAAGACGATAATGCGTTGGAAAATCTTTAGTATTGGATGTAATGGGACAAACAATAGCCATCTTTGTAAATTGATTAAAGGGATTATTACTAATAATAACTGCCGGTCTAAAACCTTTTTGTTCATGTCCACAAGTAGGATTTAAATCAACTAAAACAATATCTCGCTTCATTGGAATGTATTCACCTTTTTTTACCATAACTCTTTACCACAACTTTCATCCCAAACAAAATCTTTACCTAAATTTTCACCATGATAAGCATCAATTCTCTCTTGCAAAGAAACTTTCGGACTCAATTTAGTAACAATAATTTGATTTCCTTTTTGTTTAATATCAACAATATCATTTGCCTCTAAATGAAGTTCTTTAACGATATTATGCGAAATACGGATTCCTAAAGAATTACCCCATTTTTGAATTTTTGCTTCCATAAAATACATCACCCTTAATAACAGTATATACAAAGTATAAATAATTGTCAAGAAAATAAAAACTTAATTATCAAACAAATACCCGAGAAACATTCCTAAAATAAATACTATAATCAAAGGCAAGCTAGTAGCAGTAAAAACATTTAAGAAAAGTAAAAAAATAGAAGCTATAGCAAAAGCAAAAATAACCATATTAACTTCTTCTTTTCTCCTCTTCAAAAGATAATACATCAGAAAACTAGTAAGTATTACTCCTATAACCATTCCTACTATATAAAGAATAAAAAGGAAAGAAAAAGGATTTCCTAAAATACTTAAGATAAACGAATAAGATCCAAGCATCATAAATATAGCTGTCCCACTAATACCAGGTACAATCGATGTAAAAGCATCTATTCCTCCCAATAACACCACATAAAACATGTGAAATATATTATTTTGATATACATACAAATCATTATTTTGACCTAAGGAAATGAAAAATATCACTAATAAAGCCACGAAAAACAAAATAATATTTTTAAAATTAAAACGAATATTCTTCCTAAATTTAAAAATAGTACCCATAATAAGACCTAAAAATAAATAAATAGTAATATAATAATAATTATTAAGCAAAAACAAAATAATCTTACTAAATAAAACAATCGCTAAAAATACCCCTATTCCAAAATTAAATAATAATAATAAATGCTTCTTTTTATCATCAAAAAAATGGGTAACGGCTTCCATCAAATCTTCATATATTCCCATAAACATAGCAAGCATAGCTCCACTTACTCCCGGAATAATTTTACCCACTCCTACTATAAATCCTTTTATAATTAACTTTAAATTCATATATTCCACCACTAAAATATATGACAAAGAAAAAAGCAAAGACCATTCTTTGCTTCAAATTAACCTGTAATCATAACATAATCTAAAATACAAATAACAAAAGTAATAATACTTAAGATTAATCCCGCTGTATTAGCACCATTCTTAATTTTACCACGACTACCAAGCGCTAAACCAAAAGCTATAATAGCAAGTACTGCTGGAATAAAAATAACTCCTATAGCCGCAAAAACTAATTCGGTCTGATAACTACTTGATACATAACTGTAAAAATCACTATAAGTATTATAAGCTGAAAAACCAACTGCTATAAAAAGAGTAATAACTCCTGCAACAATAGCAAGTATACCAAGTACCATACTAGCTGTTGCAGCTCCACTTCCAGCTGGTTTCATAACAACTGTATTTGTACTTGCAGTAACAGTATTTACAGAATTGTTAGCTTCCTCCTTCTTTACAGCATTTCCACACTTAGCACAAAAAGATGCTCCTTCTGCTATTTTTTCTCCACAATGAGAACAATACATATAACTTCAACTCCTAATCAATAATAATATATCATACCATATTCCAAAATTCAAGATATGTTCAAGAAAAAACTACTAGATTAAATCTAATAGTTATTTAAGCACCAACCACTTTAAATATAGCTTATAAAATCACAAATAAAAATGAAGTAGAACTTCATGGAGGAGAGTAAGTTATGAAATTTGAGGTAATAAAAAGAAGTCATGTAAAAAGAAATATATTAATCGGAGTAATAATAGTTTTAATACT
>DVJF01000022.1 GCA_018716965.1 Candidatus Caccenecus avistercoris
TGTATTAAAAACATGCAAGAAGATATCATAGGATTAACGGATAGTAATCATAATTTACTATGCAGTTATGAATATGATTCATGGGGAAAACTAATATCTATTAAAGATAATAATGGAAGTATTATTACTGAAACATCTCATATAGGATATATAAATCCATTCAGATATAGATCCTACTATTATGATAACGAAACAAAATTATATTATCTAAATAGTAGATACTATAATCCAGAGTGGGGAAGATTTATTAGTGCCGACATTTACCTGGATACAGAACAAGATGTTAATTCTAGTAATATGTATGCTTATACAGGCAATAATCCAACAAGTAGAATAGATGTAGAAGGAGAATTTTGGTTTCAAATAGCTGGAGCTGCAATCGGAGGACTTATATCATTAGCTGCGAATGGAATTAGTAATTTATCTCAAGGAAAAGATCCGTTTGAAGGAGGCCTATCATCATTCTTAAGCGGAGCATTTTCTGGCTTAATTGCCACAACTCCATTAGGATTTACAGTAGGAGGAACAATATTAAGTAATTACGGAAGTGCATTCATTGAAAGCTCGGTTTCAGGGAATTCATTAAAACAAATTGCAATGGATACAGCTATAAATGGCACTACTAATTTAGTAACAGGAAAATTTGCAGATAAGCTTGTTTCTACAAATAAAGGATGGATAAGACCTACAAAAATTAAAACTTCATTTACAGGTAATTATACAAAGAAAATTACTATGAACACAATAATATCAACAACAGTAAGCATTGCTAAAGACATAGGAAAATTATGTAAACAGGGAGCTTCGTATATAAAAAAGACATATAATTCTGTAAAGAAAAAAGTGAAATCATTCTTTAAAAAGCTATTTTCTTAAATATAATAAAAAATTAAATCAAAATATTAAAGATTTAATTTTTTATTATTATAAAATATCTTAAAAATTGATCAAAATATTTTACATTTAAAATAATATATGGTATATTTTAAATGGTGATAATATGAATATTATATATAAAGATTGGTTTATTATAATGATATTATTTTTATCAATTGTTATATATTTTCCGATTTCATTAATTTTAAATAGATGTAAAAATAGCAATGGTAAAAAAATAATTTTTATAAAAATATCATTAATTTTAGGTAGCATATGTGCATTAGTTTGGATTTTTTCTTATTTTTATATAAGTATTAAAAATAATAGCATTGAAATGGCAGAAGATAATATAATATCTCATATATTACCGTTAAGTCTCTTTATTACATTTGTGCCGGGCTTACTTATGTTAATGTTTGGTAACATTAAATCGCCTAAACCAGATAAGTATTTATTAAAGCAAGATAATTATATAGATTTTAGTAATTATCTAAATAAAAGAGTAAATTTATTTAATTATGAAGAAAAATATACAAGTGATAGATTAAAAATATATCGAAGGGAAATAAAGCAAAAAAGATATTATATGATTGATACTAAATTAGAAGAATTAACAGAAGAGAATTTTAATGAGCTATATGATAAAGAAATATTTCCTATAATAGAAGACGATTTTAATCAAGCAAAGAACAGTATGAGATATGAATTATTTATAGTGTTTATAATTAGCGTAGATAGAATGAGTCCAATGTTTAATCGATTTATTAATACATTAGACCAAGATAAAAGATATTACAAATTGCCAATAGGAGTATCTTTTGGAGGAAACAAAATGTATATACCAAATGAAATAGAAGGATTTGGTTTAATGCAGTTTAATCATTTAAAAAAAGAATTTAAAAAGATAATGGAAATAGAAGGAAAATAAAATAAATGCTAGATAAAGTATCACAAATAATTATTACTTCAAAAATGGATATTGACAAGAGTTCTTTTACACAAGAACCGGAACCAAATATTAACAAAGCAATTGGAATAAATTTAAATAGAATTAATAATTTGTCCATAAAAATGTGTCTAGAAACTTGACATAAGTCCAATTTATTAACTGTGATGGTTATTTGGGAGTCAGTGGAGATATTTTAGGATACAATTTATACTTATATGCAAGCAATAATCCTATAAATAATTCAGATGATACAGGACGCTTTTTAAAAAAAGTATGGAATAGTATAAAAAAGAAAGCAAGTCAAGTGGCTAAAAAAGTCACTAAAGCTGTAAAAAATATAACTAAAACAGTTTCGTCGGCAGTAAAGAAAATAACTAATAAAGTAAAAGAAATCTATACAAGTCTTAAAGAATCATTTGTGTTTGAAGCTGAAGTTGGACTTGGAGTCGGTTTAAATGCGTCTATCGGATCACTACAAGCAGGTGTTGAGATATCTCAAACTATGGGATATAGTTATAGTGCTAATAATTCTAGTACTTATACCGCATCATCTGCAGGAGTAGATGCAGGAACTAAAAAATATAAAATTGGATTAAGCTTTGATCTTCGTCATTATGATGAAGGAAATACTAATCCTATGACTATGCCTTGGGAAGTATGGAATGATGATAGCACAATTAGAGATGTAACTATTGGTTGGAAAAATAGCCAGTATATAGGTGCAGAAGTAAATTCTTCAGGAGGATATTTTATAGGAATAAGTTTAGGTGCATTTTTAGGCGTTGGTGGGAAAATAAAAATTGGTTTTAATATAGGAGGATAGGTTATGTTTTTAAGATTAAGAAGGTTACTTGCATTATATTTGGATTGTATAATTATTTTTGGTATATCATATTTTCCAATGTATTACATCTATACTCTGTTTGAAAATATGTTTATGAATATTGTAACTAGCATAATAGCGATAATATTAATGGTAAATTTATTTTTAAGAAAAGACTGTTTAATAGGTTATAATAGTATTGGCAAAAAAATAGTTAAATTAAAAATATATCAAAATGATAAGATGGTAAATGATAAAAAACTATTAATAGATAGAATTTTATATACTGTAAAATCACCTATCTATAGCTTATTTTCTTTATTATTAAATAATAAGACAGAAGGCGATATTAAATGTAATACAGAGATTAAAAGTTTCAGAAAAAAGTAACTGAAACTTTTTCTTTACAGAAAATAACAAGATAATATTTGAACAAACAGGAAATATTATGATATACTATAGGCGAGTGTTGAAGGAAGATGGGGAGAATTAATCTCTATTAAAGATAATAATGGGAGTATTATTACTAATACATCTCATATAAGTTATATATATCAAGTGAAATAAAAGGCTTTGAAATGATGGAACTAAAAAGAATGAAAAAAGAAGTATTAGAAATATTAGAGATTAATAAAGAAAAAGAGTGAGATAATTATGATAGGAATTAGATTTAAAATTCCAAATGAATACAATAATTTTTTAAAACAAATTTTAGAAAATGTTAATACGCAAAATAGTGTTTGGAATATTAAAACAGATGATATTATTAAAAGTGATGGAACATATTTATTTGCAAAAGAGAGTTATAAGGATAAAGAATTTAAAAGTATAATAGGGAATAATAATTATTATCTTATTTTTGTTGATATAGAGTGTTATCCTAATTACAATTTTACAAATATTTATAATTATCAAGACTTTATAAATAGTGATTGTTATTTATTAATAATTATAGTAGATAATATATTTGTAGATATTTATGCTAAATCAAAAGAAATTATAAATAAATTAAAAGAAAATGCGATAAAACACAATTTTAATGATATAAAAATTATTAGTGATCTGCAAGATAAAAGAAATACATTTTTTATATAAGATAAGGAAAAAAGGTAATTACTGTGTTATTGAGATTAAGAAGATTAATAGCATCATATCTTGATATAATGATAATTTCCTTTGTTATATATTATCCATGTAAATTATTAGAGATTTTATTTAAAAATAATTAGTACAAACGCCAATTCTCTTTCTTATTCTTTTTCATACAATAAGTAGGAGGAAGATTATGGAAAGTATTTATAATGGTATCTCTTATTTATTAGGAGGTATAGATACACCAATAATATGTTTATTAATTGTTTTACTTTTTGTTTATATAACAGGTTGGTGCCAAGTATTATTTTGTCATAAAATAAATAAGTTAGTAGGAATAAAAGGGATAATACGTAATATTGGTTATTTATTAGTTGTATCTTTATCGGTTATGTTAGATCGTATTATGGGAAGTAGTGAGGCGATAAGAACCATTGTTATTTATTTCTTTATTGCTCATGAAGGTTTAGTAATTCTTAAATGTTGGTGTAAAATGGGACTTCCTCTACCAAAGAAAATTTATAGTACTTTAGAAGGTTTACTGGGAGAGGAGGAAGAAAGTGGCGAAACTCTTGAACGTGAAGAATAAAGTTTTAAAAGGTGGGAAACATTATTTAACTAGTGATTATAAAACAAGAAACAGTAATAGAAGTACTCATAATGGTATGGATTTAGTAGGTGCCAATGGCATAGATGATATTGTAGCAATAGAAAATGGAACAGTTACTTATACAGGTTATGATGCTAGTGGTGGGGGATACTGGATTAGTATTACGACTAATGGAATTGAACACAGGTATTTTCATTTAAAGAAAGGTTCTATTAAAGTTAGTAAAGGAGAGTATGTCCAAAAAGGAAGTGTTATAGCAACTATGGGAGAAACTGGTAATGCTACAGGTGCTAATCTTCATTTTGCAATATACAAAAATGGTTATGTAGATCCACTACCATATTTAGTGAATGATAATCCTTTTGATGTAGTAAATGATGCTTATAAAACATTTGTTAAAGACCTACAAAGAGCGATTGGTGCCAATATTGATGGTATAGCAGGACCAGAAACATTATCAAAGACCCCAACTATTTCTACTAGTACAGGCTGGAACCATGCTGCTGTAAGACCATTACAAGTTTATTTACAAAGTTTAGGCTATGATTTAGGAAGCCATGGAGTAGACGGTAAGTTTGGCAATGATATGAAAGCATGTATTAAAAAATATCAGAACGATGTTGGCTTAGACACAAAATATCAAGATGGTATTATAACAGCTAAAATGTACACTTGGCAAAAACTATTAAAATTAAATTAAGAGCTTGTTTTTAAAGCTCTTATTTATATAGAATTATTTAATTTATTGATTCGTCTATTTATTTCATCAATGTTTAAAGAATCTGAAACTAAATCATTGGTGATATGATATTTTATAATAAGATTATCAATTAGTTGAATAGAAGAAGTAATATTTGTTTTATTTAACGTTTGACATTTTCTTAATTTATCAATATCGAAAAATAAATTATCATAATACTTTATCATAACCATATTTATCCCATTATTAATAGCAGTCTTAATAAGTTTAGCTTTATTAGCCAGTTTTAAAGGACCCATCATTAAATCATCAGTCATAATAATATTAGAATAATGCAAATTATTTCGTAAATACTTTACTGTTTTTGCGGAAATAGAAGTAGGCTTTAATAAGGAAAATTGAGGAATGATAAAATGTCCAATCATTACAGCATCTATTCCACTATCTATTGCTTTAGTAAATGGTAAAATATCTTCTTTAAAAAGTCTTTTAGTTCGCCAAATAACAGGTATTAAATAGTGGCTATTTGTTTTAGTAGCTCCATGACCTGGAAAATGTTTGATAACGGGAATAACATTTTCTTTTTTAAATTCTTCTATATAAGGTAGGGTATTTTGAATAACTTCATTTGCACTAGCACCAAAGCATCGATCTCCTATAGCGTGATTATCAGGAAATCTTTTAATATCTAAGACTGGTGCAAAATTTACATGAATAGTTGATTTAGCTAAAATGTGTGCGATAATACTAGCATGCTCGGTAATACTATTCAGATTATGTCTAAATGCAAAGGGACTTTTTAAATTAACAAACTCTTTTGGTAAGCGATTTACTCGGTATCCTTCTTCATCAATGCCAATTAAAAGGGTATAATGTTCTTCCTCTGCCCAAGTATGTATTTGATTGATAAGGCAAATCATTTCCTGATAATTATGATAATTTTTAGAATAAAGAATAACTCCGCCAACATGGTATTCTTTAATAAGTTTTTTTATAATATTTTTATCAGTTGTATTCAAGCCTACAAATAACATTCTTTCAAACATAACTTCTCACCTAAAAAAATTATATCATATTTTAAAACAGGATTGTATTTTTCTTCATAGTACCGTATAATTTAAATAGGTAGGTGGTAATATGTGGCTTATGTGGCTCTTAGTTATAATTTTATTAACAGCCCTAGAAGTAGTAACAATTAATTTAGTCAGCATTTGGTTTATTATTAGTGCTATTGTAAGTTTATTTTTATCTTTTGCCGTGGATTCTTTTTATATCCAGTTTGGTGTTTTTGTCGGACTTGGCATTATTCTGATGCTTCTTACAAGACCATATTTGGTAAAAAAATTATCCAAGAAAAAAGTAAGAACAAACTTTGATCGCATTATTGGTAAGAAAGGCTTAGTAACTGAGAAAATTGAAAAATTAAAAGTAGGTGAAGTAAAAGTGGATGGTAAATGTTGGAGTGCTATCAGCAAAGATGTAATTGATGTTGGCACTATAGTTATCATTGAAGATATTGATGGCGTAAAACTAATTGTTAGAAAGGGTGAAGAATAATGGAAATATTAATTGCTATATTAGTTTTAATTATCGTTTTAATTATACCGAATATCAAAATAGTTCCGCAAGCGAAAGCATATGTTATTGAAAGATTAGGAAGTTATTATACAACCTGGCAAAATGGCTTACATGTAAAAATTCCTTTTGTCGATCGTGTAAGCAAAGTGGTTAGCCTAAAAGAAACAGTCAAAGATTTTGCTCCCCAACCCGTAATTACGAAAGACAATGTAACAATGCAAATTGATACCGTTGTATACTATCAAATAACCGATCCAAAACTTTATACATACGGAGTAGATGCTCCCGTAAGTGCGATTGAAAATTTAACCGCAACAACTCTTCGAAATATTATTGGCGAATTAGAACTAGATCAAACCCTTACTAGTAGAGATATTATTAATGGTAAAATGCGTTCTATATTAGATGAAGCAACAGACCCATGGGGAATTAAAGTAAATAGAGTAGAGGTTAAAAATATTTTACCACCAAGAGATATACAAGATGCTATGGAAAAACAAATGCGTGCGGAAAGAGAACGAAGGGAAAAAATATTGCAAGCGGAAGGTGAAAAGAAATCTAGTGTGTTAATTGCTGAAGGAGAAAAAGAAAGTGCTATTTTAAGAGCAGAAGCAGAAGCAGAGAGTGCTATACGTATTGCCGAAGGTAAAGCGGAAGCTATGCTTAAAATTAAAGAAGCAGAAGCAAAAGGTATTGAACTATTAAAAAATGCCAAAGCAGATGCTGCGGTTTTAACTTTAAAAAGTTATGAAGCTTTAGGTAAAGTAGCGGATGGCCAATCTACTAAATTAATTATTCCGTCAAATATGCAAGACATAGCTACTTTTGGAACTACTTTAATGGAGGTTATGAAAGATAAGAAATAGTCTTATCTTTTTTCACAAATTATGGAATATCATACAATAAAACCTTATTATAATAAGGATTCAAAAGTATTAATATTAGGTTCTTTTCCAAGCCGTAAATCAAGAGAGGAAGGATTTTATTATGCTCATCCGCAGAATCGTTTTTGGAAAATTTTATCTCATATTTATAACGAAGAAATTACAGATAAAAAAGCCTTTTTAAAAAAACATCATCTAGCCTTATTCGATGTTTGTGCATCCTGTGAAATTATTGGTTCTAGTGATGCTAGCATTAAAGAAGTAGCACCTAATGATATATCAAAAATACTTAAAGAAAGTAAAATCACTCATATTATTTTAAATGGTAAAACAGCAACGAACTTATATAACAAATTCATGAAAAATATTCCTATTAAAGTAATATCTCTACCTAGTACCAGTCCTGCTAATGCCGCTTTTAGCTTAGAAGCCTTAATTAGTGAATATAAAATTATAAAAAACTTTACAGATTGACTGTCAAGTATTAAAAAAACAAGAAAAATATTTCAATCTGGCAAATTAACTCTTTAAAAAATAAACTTCTTATGTTATACTTAACAAGGTGGTAGAATAAATGAATAAGTTAGGATATTCAAAGATAGAAATATTAGTAGTTATAGTATTATTAGGAATTGTCGCTTTTATTACAATTAATAAAACATCTTATGCTTTTGCCGTAGATGGGTCTGAAGCAATTGATGAAGTTAAATATTTAATTAAAGTACAAGCCGAGGATTATGCCTTAGCAAATACAACACTTTTTGATGAGACAACTACAACTTATATTAGTGTAGATGACTTAATAGAAGCAGGCTATTTAATTGGGAATGATGATGGATTATTAACAGATCCAACCGATTCTTCCAAAAATTTTAATGATACGAAAGTAAAATTGGAATATAATGCCGAAGAAAATAATGTAACGGCAACAGTTGTTGATTAAAGCAAGGGAAAAAACTTGCTTTTTATAAAGAAAAAGAGTATAATACTACTCGTTAAAAAGGAGGAATTTTATTATGGAAGAAAAAATTAGAAATTTAACGTTTATAGTTATATTTGGATTTATCATCATGTTTATCCTAATCATTGGTTTATATTTTAAAGATGGAGGAAGTAGCAATAATTCATCAAATAATGGTAGCAGTAGTTCATCTAGTGGAAGTTCTAGCACATCAAATTATGATGTTAGCCAAATGAACGAAGTAGATGTAGATGAAGCTCTAGCTTTATTTGATGAAGAAGGAACTCATGTGTTATATATTGGTCGTAGTACTTGTTCAGTATGTGTTCAATTTGTACCAGTATTAAATGAAGTTCAAGAAGATTTAGATTTTAAAACGAATTATTTAGATGTTGATGCTATTTCATCAATATGGGCTAAAAATAAAACAGATGCTGCTGAAGAAATGTATAATCAAGTAAAAAGACTGACTGATAAATTAGATATTGAAGCATCTGCTAATGGTGAAACAGATACTTTAGGTAATTTGTTTATTTCTAAAGGATTTACTCCAGCTTTAGTTGTTATTAAAGATGGTAAAGTTGTTGAAGGATTTTTTGGATATAGAGATAAAGATACTTTAACTGGTATATTAGAAGAATATCTATAATAGAGCATAAGCTCTATTTTTTTGGGAAAAAATCTATAAAAGATATCTAGTAGCATTTATATATCTAGTATGTTATAATGTAGTCAAGATAGCGAGGGTTTATATGAAAAAGAAAGAAATATTAATAATTAGTGTGGTAATTATTATATTGTTATTAATAATATTTGGCATCATTATTTTTACCAAAGATACAGTACCTAAAGCAAATGAAGAAGAACAAATAACAGAACAAGAGCAAAGATTTATTTCTTGTCTGGAAAATGAACTAGGAGCACGCATTAGTAGCAATATTCTAGAATTTAGTGATATTAAACTTAACGATATTATAGATAAAACAGAGGGAATAATGTATTTTAAAGGAGTTCAAAGTGGTAATAACAGTTATATAATAGTTAAAACTAATACCACTTATGACTATGATATTAATAAATACTTTGATTTATATTTTAGTAATAAATATGATACTTTTCAATTATTTGATTTAACAACTGGTATTTATGCTTATTTACATAATAATGAAAATAATACTTCTAAAAGCGAATTATTAAAAGCTTGCCAAGGCTCAAACTTAAAGGATATAAAAGTTGAAGATTTTCCATCTAAAACTATTGATAAATTAAATAAAACAGCTAGTATTGTTATTAAAGATGGTTCTTATGAATTAGGCCAAATTACTAATACTGAAGAAATTGAACAAATTTTAAATTATATTTCTATGAGCAAACAATATGGCGAGAACTTTTTATGTGATGGCCATCTATTTGAATTGGAAATGTTAGACGAAGAAGGAAAGTTAATAGATACTATTTATCTTTGGGGCGACGGCAAAAGATTACTTCCTAAAAGTTTAGAAGGAGGATGTGGCTATTATTCTATTGCGAATTTTGATATAGATTTTCGAAAAATCATTGAAGAAAATACAAATTATAAATTTTATGGAATTTATGATTACTCAGTGGAAGGGAAAGAAAATTTAACTCAAATATATGAAGATGAAAAATATAAATATTTTATTAATTGGGAAAATAGTGATAAAGTATTAATCTATTTTACATTAAATAATCTATATATGAAACTGGAGTATGCTTTAAATAATAACTATATTACTCCAAAACAACTTGAAGAATATGATGGATTATTAATAAGAGAAACAAAATAATAGAAAGTGAATATAAAATTATGAAAAATAAAAAGAAAATAGAAATAATCCTTTTATCAATAATATGTTTGCTTATCGTTACAGGTATTGCTTTAATATTCTTTGATGTAAAAGAAAATGATATTGATAAAACAGAAAAGATTATAGTAGAAGAACTATTTGGCGAATATGATACAAAAGAAATAACAAATAAGGAGGATATAGATAAAATAATAAAAATAATAAATAATCGCACACCAATGAATGAAGATGAAACAGTTCCCTATAACCTTTTTCCACGTTACAGGCTAAAAATGTTAGACAAAAAAGATGAAATTATTTTAACTGTTAATTTTTTTGATTATAGTAATGAGGACGAATATTATGGCTATATTTCTATTGATGATACTGGCTATAATATAGACATTAAAGCTTTATTAGAAATCATTAATTATTAAAGATATAAATGCTAATGGGATTATAGGAAGTCCATTTTAATCAAATTTACTATTGAATGAAAATAGAAAGGACAGTTTATATGTTAAATTTAGAAGCCATAGATTTAAAAGAAAATGAATATATTTTAATGACATTTGATGAAATATTAGTATGTGCTAAAGATAACGAGTTTACGTTGGCTATGTGCATAACAAACGAAAGAATACTTTTATTTCAAGATGTTAATAAACAACTTTTAAGATTTAGACCGACTACAATGAGTGGATATAAGCCGAAATATGAAATGGTTTATGAATTAGATAAAAATAAAATCAAGAGTTTTGAATACAAAAGGGGAATAAATTATTTAAAGGTAGAAAATGATAATATTTTAGAAATTTGTGGTGAAAATTTAGAAAAGTTTCTTTAATGTTAATCAAACTTTTAAAAAGCAAAAAGCATCTCATTAAGTCACCCAAAATAGAGCAACTCTATCATGAAGTAAATACTTATGTTACCAGTTATCAGTCCTTAGAAAAAGAAAATAAAAATATTAAAAAGAAAGTAGCCAATTTACAAAGACGTAATGAAAATTTAAAAAGTCAAAATAATTTTTTAACTGATTATATTCATACATTAATTGAAATAATAAAAGAATTCTTTAGAAAATTATTAAAACAAGATAATGAGAAAATAAAAGATATAACAGCCAATAAAGTTAAAGAACACTATGACGATAGTATATTTCAAAAAGAAGATGTTATTGATGTTGCTAAAGATTCCGCAAAAGAAAAAGAATTATTTGACTATGCAGGAATAGAGTATTATCATGCTAAAAGAAAGGATAAAGACGATTTTGAGATAAGCATATAACACCTAGCCAAAAATTAAAAATAATGATATAATAAATTCAAGGGAGTGAAATCAATGAATGAAGAATCATTAAATGAAAATCAAACATCAAGAAAGATGGAATATAAGGAAGACGTTCAAGCTATTCAACAAGAACTATTAGAAAGAAAAGAACAAATTATAGATGGAGCACCTATGCTTCTTTTAAATATTAGCAAAGCACCATATTATTTAAACGTACTCTTTGATCAAGACGGAAAGCCTAAAGGCGATTTTAGAGTACCTGAAAGATATCAGCAAAAAGTTTATTATGCATTTAAACATCCTAACCATAAATTTTCTACGGGCGAGACATACTGGGGAAAATTAACCACTAGTAATTTTAGTGGTTCCGAAAATTATCCAATTGAATATTTAATTCAAGCTACACCCACTTTTTTAACAGAGGAGGAATTGGAAGAATTACGAGTACATCATAAATTAATTAAAAGAATAAATAATGTTGAGATTGAATTAATTCCACCTTTTTATCAAAAAAAGGACTATTCAGAACGCGTTGAAGAATATAAAAAAGCTATTGAAAAACCTAGAAGTATAATAGAAGAAATTGATAGTGCAATATCTGAATTAGAAACATTTAAAGCAAAATTGCCAATGGCTCCACATGAAGTTATTATTAATCAAAGTGATAATCTTGAGGATTCACAAGATTATCCACGGAAATAGTTAAAGGTAAATTCATATGAAAAAAGTTAGATATAATATTGCTATTCAAACTTATATGGAAGTGTTTGACTACTTGATTACTAATAATATTTTTGTTTATGATTGCGGTGAGGATTTTCTTCAAGCGAGAATAAAGATAGGCGAACACGGTTTCATTGAAGAAAAACAAATAAGAAGGGGTATTTGGGATGAGCAACATCCTCAAGAAAAAATTGTTCCAGCTATACGAGTATTAAAGATTTTAACAGATAATATTGATGATTTATTGCAAAAAGCAAATATTCCAACAAGTCCTGATTCAAGATATGCGTATTTACATGATTTAAAATCAAAAATGAATGGTAAAAAAAGTTATTATTCTTCATATCAAGAATTGTTAAAAATATTTAAAGAAGTGTATAACGGACAAGAATTATTCTATAACTCTGATGGTAAAATTGTTGATTTTGCTTTAGCAAAATATCAACAAATTAGTGATAAGTTTAATAGAATGACACCTCTGGAAAAGAGAACTGTAGAATGTTATGCAAGGTTGGAAGAAGAAATAATCAATTATACTGCTAGTTTATTATTAGTTGATGAATATGGGTATCCATTAGATGATTTACACAGAAAAACATATGATGGTGCTAATTCTAATACCAAATTTGCGAGTAAAGAAACTCAAGTTGATTGGCAAGATTTTAAAGATTGTATATTAGATAACTATGAATATCAAAAAGAAGAAGGAACTTTTAATTTGCATGGAGCATATTCTCCTTGGGATTCCAATCCAAATAAATCTGAATTAGGATTGGATGGCAAAACTAGGTAATCATAATAAAATATACAAAAGTTATGTATTTTTGCAAAACAGAAAAAGAGAATGGCTAATTGTCATTCTCTTTAATCATCTAAGTTTTTATAATTGAATAAATCGCAGTCATAAAAATCTTTTACACTAATTTTTAATGTTTTACAAATTTTATAAATATTATAGGCACTAGGGTTATCTACTTTATTAGATAACATTGCTCTTAGAGTTGATGGTGGTATAGCAGACATTTCTGCTAGTCTATTAGGACTGTAATTATATTGTTCACATAAATTAAATATTCTTTCGCTTACTGCTTCTTTAAATAACATGATCATCACCCTTTAGAAGTAGTATAACAAAAATGCACAAAAAAGTGGTCTTAATTTTAACGTTTCAAACAAAAAATGTGAGTTTATAAATTAAAAACTCTTGATTTTTATCAATTATTTGAACATATTTATATATGATAAATGCATTTTGTTTGGACCAAGGAAAGTTGCAGGCATAAAAAAATCTCATTTATCATGAGATGTTTTTTCAAAAATGGTCGAGAAGACAGGATTTGAACCTGCAACCCCTTGGTCCCAAACCAAGTGCACTACCAAATTGTGCTACTTCTCGATAATGGTGCGCCCTAAGGGAGTCGAACCCCTAACCTTTAGATCCGTAGTCTAACGCTCTATCCAATTGAGCTAAGGGCGCATCTCCATTAGTTAGTGCACTTTCAAAATGCATTATCATTATATTATAATTATATGCAAAAATCAAGAGTTTTTATACAAAAAATGATTTTTGTCAAGACATAGTGACTAAAAATAGCAAAGTTAAATAATCGTCGTATGGCGATTTTTTGAAATTTTGCTAATTTAAAAGTAAATTTAGAATCTAAAATATTCTTTTTTATATTTATTTAG
>DVJF01000023.1 GCA_018716965.1 Candidatus Caccenecus avistercoris
TACTAAAACTCATTTCCATTTGATAATTCCTTTGTAACATAACTTTCACCATCTTTATATTTACATTATATCAAATAAAAAGACTACTGTCTTCCTTTACAGTAATCTTTGTCTACTTTTTCAGCAGTCTCAGAAAGGCTTGCTCTTTTTTGACAATTTTTTCTAATTATGATGCACAAATATTTTAAAAAAGTGAATAATAATTAGAAGATAGAGCTTTTTTTAAAAAGGAATTGAAATATATTCCTTTTTTTTGTATACTTATAAAGTAGGGAGTGTAGTTATGTCATATATTAAATTTAAAGAATTATCTAAATATTTTGATTTTAAAACGGAAGTAGGAGCTATGGATTTGCCGGATTATACAAAGGAATATGTAGAAGATAATGAAACTATTTTAATGGGATATAAAAATAGTAAAGATTATGTTGTATTTACAGATAAAAAAATGATTTTATTTGATCGGGATACACTAGCAGTGTATTATAAAAAAATTCATATTATTCCTTATCGTTCGGTTTCTACTAGTGCTATAAATTTTAAGCCTGGTAAAGTGGAATTATTATTTAGTTTTGATAGTGGATATCAATTACATGTTAATTTTATTGATATGAACCATGATAAGAAAGAGAATTTAAAGAAAATATATAAAACAATGATGAAAGTAAAAATAGCATCATGAAGTTAGAACAAGAGATTACAGTTTTAGTAACATGTACTTACTCTGAATTAGATGAACTTTTAAAGAAACAAAATTTTGTAAGACAAGAAGAATATGATGTTATTGATATTTATATGGTTCCCGTATCTATAAATGTTAATTCTATTCCTAGATTAGAATTATTACAAAATTGTGTTATTATTAGGACCATTCAAGAAAAGACTAAAACTTTAAATATGCTTTTATATAAGTATAAGGAATATGCTTCTAATGGAGATATTTTAAAGCAAGGAAAAGTAAAATGTCATATTAAAGATACTACAGAAGCAAAATTATTTATGGAAGCTATTTGTTATAAAAAGTTATTAGACATAAATGATCATTGTATTGTATATAAGAAGGATAATATCGAGATATGTGTCCAATTAGTTAATCAAAAGTATATATTTATTGAATTAGAAGATAAGGAAAATGCTGATATTACGATGATGAAGAAAGTATTAAACAGTTTAGATTTACCTATTAAGAAAGATAATTATTTTGTTAAAAAAGTTTTATTAGTGTTAGATGATGTAATGCAAAATTAGAGTAACTTCTAATTTTTTTCTTTGTCTCATATAATCTTATGGGTGGGATTTATGTTTTTTAGTAATATTCATGAAAGAATTCGCTTTATTTTTCTAGTAAGTATTGTTATATTAATTGCTATTATTATTAAAGTGTTTTATATTCAAGTTTTTGCTTATGAAAAGTTAAATACTTTAGCAGAAAGTCTTTGGTCAAGAGAACTTCCTATTAAGGCAGATAGAGGGAAAATTGTTGATCGGAATGGTGAGGTTTTAGCTACGAATGTAACTACAGTATCTTTAGTAGTTGTACCAGGTCAAATTGATGATCCCAAGCGTGTTGCCAAAGATTTATCCGATATTCTTGGTACGGATTATCAGGATATGCTTAAGCATGTTACAAAATCGACTTCTATTGAAAGAGTACACCCAGAAGGTAGAGGTCTTGATTATGAAATTGCGGAGAAAATTGATGCTTTAGGTTATGATGGTGTTTATTTATTAAAAGAGAGTAAAAGATATTATCCCTATGAAACAGTACTGTCTCATGTTCTTGGTTATGTTGGTATCGATAATCAAGGTTTATCCGGTTTAGAACTTTATTATGATGAGTATTTGACGGGTGCGGATGGAGCGATAAAATATTTTTCGGATGGTAAAGGAAATAAGCTAGAACTTACAGAGGTATATGAAGCTCCTACTAGTGGTATTACTTTAGAACTTTCAATTGATATTAATTTACAGCTAGCAATAGAAAATGAACTAGATAATGCGGTTGCTAAATACAATCCTGAACAAGCGTTAATTGTAGCGATGGATCCGGATACAGGAGAAATACTGGCTATGGCATCACGTCCTAATTTTGATAGTAATAATTATGGAGATTATAAGACGGAAGTTATTAATCGTAATCTTCCTATTTGGATGACTTATGAACCTGGAAGTACTTTTAAGATTATTACTTTATCGGCGGCTTTAGAAGAACAAACCATTAATTTATTTGAAGATAAGTTTACGGATACGGGTTCGATTAATGTCGATGGTTCAACCATTCATTGTTGGAAAGCCGGAGGACATGGAACACAGACAATGCTTGAAGTAGTAGAAAATTCGTGCAATCCTGGCTTTGTTCGAATTGGTGAAACTTTGGGAGTAGAAACTTTAATGGATTATATTGATAAATATGGTTTTGGAGATAAAACGGGAATTGATTTAAATGGGGAGTCAGCAGGTATATTATTTGATCCAGATGTTATGGGACCGGTGGAACTTGCGACGACAAGTTTTGGACAAGGTATTAGTGTTACACCTATTCAACAAATAAGAGCAGTATCAGCAGCGATTAATGGAGGATTACTTTATACACCACATATGGTGAAGGCTTTTTTAGAAAGTGAAACAAATAGTTTAATAGAAAAAATAGAACCGGAAGTTACACGGCAAGTAATTAGTCAAGAGACCAGTAGTTTAGTTAGATATGCCCTAGAAAGTGTTGTGGCAAATGGCAGTGGTAAGAATGCTTATATTGAAAACTACCGAGTTGGTGGGAAGACAGGAACAGCGCAAAAAGTAGTAAATGGATCTTATTTAGATGGTAATTATATTTTGTCTTTTATGGGCTTTATGCCGGCAGATGATCCAGAAATTGTGGTTTATGTAGCGATTGATAATCCAAAAGGAGTAACACAGTATGGTGGGGTTGTATCAGCTCCGATTGCTAGAAATGTTTTATTATCAGCGATTGATATTTTAGATATTGAACCAAGTAGTGAGGGAATGGCTAAAGAATATACTTGGCTTGATAAAAAATATAGTGTTTTACCAAATGTGGTAGGAATGAGTAAAGAGGAAGCAACGAAAACTCTTAAAAACTATAAGATTGAGTATTCTGGTGATGGAGATACGGTTATTTATATGAGTCCAGAGGCGGGATATTATGTAGCAGAAGGGGAAACTATTAAGATCCTTTTGGGATAGGTTCGTAAACTTAAATGTCAAATAAGACTTAAAATAAAGAAATTGATAATAATAAGTAGTATAATTATTTAAAGAAAGAGGTGGGTTATGTTAATACTTGCTAAAGCAGCTATGGCGCTATTATTAGGATTTATTTTAGCAATTATTACTGGTGTAATATTAATTCCTATTTTAAGACGTTTTCATATTGGGCAATATGTTAGTCATTATATTGGAGAAAGACATTTAAAAAAAGAAGGAACTCCAACAATGGGAGGATTAATATTTATCATACCTACCATAGTTGCTCTTGTTTTGCTTTATTTTAATCAAAGTATTGAAATATCCCATAATTTGATTATTCTGATATTTGTTTTTTTGGCTTATGCGACTTTGGGGTTTATAGATGATTATTTGAAAATTAAATATCATAATAATAAAGGGTTAAGTATTGTTGCCAAATTACTCATTCAAATGATTATTGCTTTAGTTTTCTTCTATATTTTTATGAGTAATGGAGGAAAATCAGATTTAGTTATATCGAGTCTTGGTATTACAATTCCTCTGGGTTGGACATTTGGTTTATTTATTTTGTTTTTGTTAGTTGGAAGTAGTAATGCTGTTAATATTACAGATGGGCTAGATGGTCTAGCTGGTGGTTTATCAGCGATAGCATTCTTTGCTTTTGGTCTTATTTCTTGGAATGCCGGGTGGATGGAAGGCTATCAGGAAGTAGCAATATTTTGTTTTATTATAGCAGGGGCTTTACTTGGCTTTTTAGTATTTAATGCGCACCCAGCTAAAGTATTTATGGGTGATTTAGGTTCTTTATCTTTGGGAGCAGCTCTAGCTACCATAGCTATTATTACAAGACATGAACTATCTTTAGCTGTTATTGGGGGAGTGTTTGTTATTGAGGCAATAAGCAGTTTAATACAGATAATTGCTATTCGGAAGTTTCATAAGAAAATATTTAAGCGAGCACCTCTTCACCATCATTTTGAAGTGTTAGGTATGAATGAACAAGATATAGTTAGATACTTTTGGGTAGCAGGGTTAATTTTGGCAATGGCGGCGATAACTTATGGAGTGTGGTTATAAAATGTAGGTGTTCTACATTTTTTTTAAATTCATAAAATTTGTTAGGTGATAATAATGAAGAAGAGACATATAGATTATTTTCTTTTAGCCAGTGTTATTATCATTAGTATATTTGGTATTATTATGATTTATTCAGCGAGTAGTATATGGGCAGAGTTTAAGTATCATAATGCTTTTAAATATGTTATCCAACAAAGTTTGTTTTTTGCCTTTGGTTTAGGGGTAATATTTATTTGTACTAAAATTAATTTAGATTTTATTAAAAGAAAAGCAAATCTTATTTTACTTGGATGTTTTATCTTGTTAATACTTGTTTTAATTCCGGGAATTGGGACAATAAGAAATGGAAGTAGAAGTTGGTTTGGAATAGGTGGATTAGGTATTCAACCAAGTGAATTTGCCAAGTTAGGACTTATTATTTTTGTGTCTAAATATTTAGCGCATAATCAGAAAAATATGCGAGATGTAAAAAAGGGTGCTCTTCCGATTTTTTTAGTTATTGGTATTTTCTTTTTCCTTATTATGTTAGAACCTGATTTTGGAACAGCGATGGTTATGGCTTTAACTCTTATTGCATTAATATTTATATCAGGTTTAAAAATTTCTTTTTTTGTTAAATTAGGAGTTTTAGGTTTAGCTGGTATAGTAGCTTTAATTGCTGCCGCTCCTTACCGAATGGCTAGAATAATATCTTTCTTAAACCCTTGGAGTGATCCTTTAGGTAGTGGATACCAGATTATTCAAAGTTTGTATGCAATTGGACCGGGGGGATTACTTGGGCAAGGTTTTTTAAATTCAAGACAAAAGCATTTTTATTTACCAGAACCCCAGACAGATTTTATTTTTTCTATTATTAGTGAAGAGTTAGGCTTTTTAGGTGTTTTGGTTGTTTGTGGGTTCTTTTTCTTTATTTTTTATCGAATGCTTAAGATTGCACTGTCGGCCAATGATTTATTTAGCAAATATTTAAGCTTTGGCCTGGCTTTTGGTATATTTATTCAAGCTGCTTTAAATTTGGCTGTTGTAGTAGGCTTAATTCCGGTTACAGGGGTTACTCTTCCTTTTTTTTCTTATGGAGGTTCTAGTCTTCTTATTAGTATGGTTAGTGTTGGTTTAGTATTAAATGTTAGTAGAAAAATGTAAAAAACTTAGTAAATTTTCCTATTTTACCATTGCAAATGTTTGAACAATAATAGAATTATGATATAATTTATTTAAAAGTATGTTATTCAATAAAATATTAAACTAATAAAAGATAAAGTGGTCATTTATGAAAAATGATAGTGTAGATGGTGAAGAAAATGTCCGAAAAAAAACAAATGATAAAAAATTATATCACTCAAATAGCGAGCAAAGTCAACGAACAATATCAAGGCTTAATAGACGACAATAAAATGAGTAAAGCGATAGCTATGTTTACTGATTCTACTGAAGAATACGATACTATTGTTCAAAGGATAAATGAACTTGTTAATCAAGTGATTCAAAACTATTTGAAAGAACAAGAAAAAAGATTTGATCCAAAACTTGTAAAAGAAAATCACGAAGAGATATATAGTAAATTAGAAGTATTAATAAAACAGTTAAAAGAAAAAGGCGTTGATTATCAACTTGCAGGGGCTTTATGTGCTTACATAAAGTATGGAGTTGAATCAAATAGAACACACGATGATATAGACATTAATTTGAATGAAGCAGATATGAGTAAATTTAAAGAAGTATGTGAAGAAATGGGACTTCAATTTCATGATAATAGATTAACTACTCCGAGAATTTTAAAAAATGGTATCCCATCTGGGGAACACGAAGTAATTGCAACTCTAGATGGTTCAGACTTTCATATTGGAGCATTTTGTTTTGAAAGAAAGCCGGATGGCACTGTTATAAATAAAGGGTATTATCATGATGAAAATGGACAAATATTTAGTAGGAATGATATTATAAGTCCACAACTTGCTAGTGAAATATTTGGAAAAGAACAAGCCATATTTAGAGGACAAAGGTTATTTATTACCCCACCGGAATATATTTATAAATTAAAAAGTTATACGCACAATTCTAAAGATAAAGTTGATCTTTTATTTATGGAAAATAGAATTGATAGAAATAAACTTGCAAGAATAAATGAATTATCTAAAGCATCACATGTAGAACATCAAAAGATAAAGCCAAATAGCTCTATATTATTTCAAAATTTTAATTACCATACTCATACTTATAGATCGGGTCATAGTAAGTATATTAGTGATGAAGAAATTTTAGAAACAGCAAAACAAATGGGATTTACTTCATTAGGTTTTAGTGAACATATACCAAATCCTAGCCTTGTATTACCAGATGAAGATCATAGAATGTTATTATCAGAAGTTGATGAATATATTGCTTCTATTAATAAATTGAAACAAGATAATCCAAATATGACTATACTTGCAGGTTTTGAAGCAGAGTTTGATCCAATTCAAGAGTCGTTTTTAGGTGAATTGAGAGAAAAAGTTGATTATATGGTTTTAGGGCAACATTTTGTAGAAAATGGATTAACAAAAGTTCAAACGAAAGGCAATCCTAATTATCCGATAGAATATGCTGCAATGATTTCAAAAGCAATTGATAGTGGAATTTTTGATATAGTAGCTCATCCAGATATCTTTATGGAAATTAGAGATACTATGACAGACGAACAATCAAAGAAATTATTTGATGAAAATAGTGTGATTGCAAGTCAGATTATTTGTGAAAAAGCAAGAGATATGGGTATACCAATTGAAATAAATCTTGGTGGCATTAATAACAATCAAATTTTATTAGATGGAAATTTATCGTATCCACATCCAACTTTTTGGAAAGTAGCAAGTGAAATAGATGGATTACAAATTATTCAAGGAATAGATGTTCATGATTATTTAAAAACATTTGAACAAGTAGATGAGTTTTCTGTATTAATTTCAAATATTATAAGTTTAGTCCAGGATAAAATAATAACAAGTGAATATAATCCAGTTGTCGCAAGACAAAATAATTCTAAACTCCAAGATGCATATAAATTAGGACAAGTCAATGCTTTAACATTTGAAACTCAAATAGTTAATCAAATGTTAAGTAGAATAAGTTCTCAAATACCACAGGACACTGACATTTTTACTACTATTATGGATATGGAAAAAGGATTGGATATGACTATACAAAATTGTATTTATGACGCTAGCAAAAAAGATGAGTCAATAGTTGGGGAATTATCTACTATTTCTGAATATAATAAAATTAGTATTACAGAGAAAAAAAGAAAAATTGATAGAAAGAAGAAAGCACTTGAAGAAACCAATCGAGTTTTAGCTAATCAGCAAAAAACTATTGAAACGGCAAAAGGAACTATTAAAAACGCCGTAGATATGGGTTGTGAAACAAAAGAGGAAATATTTAATATATCTACTCAAATTACAGAGCATAATACAACAAATGATAATCAGAAAAAAATTACAATAGAACAAAGCATTTCTAATTTTCAACAAAGCAAAGGAATGTCTAATGGCCATACTGAAACAAAAGGACAACCATATCAATTGAAAAGAACTGATAATAGCAATAATGGAAATAATAATACAAATCACGGATTTATTAATGTTGTAACACTATCATTAGTAGTGGCATTTACTATTGGTATTGCCGTTGGAATTGGGTATATGCTATTTAAATTAAGTATAGGAGGGTAGTTTTTCATGAACTATGATTTGCTATGGAGTTTAGATGAATATAATTCTATTTTAAAATATAAATGGAATACATTTAAAAGAATTAATTTATTTTTAAGTGAAGAATTAACTAATAGAGAAAGAAATTATAAAGGGCAAGGAAAAAGTATTCCAAGAAATGAAGAAGAATTTGTAGAAACCTTAGAAAATATAACTACATTATATAAAACGATTAAAAAAAATTATATTTTAAATGGTAGTCAACAATTAGAGCAAAAATTATATCGTGGCACAAGAAATAATAATAATCATTTAACTTTTGCTTCTACAACAGATGATTTATCAATCGCATTAAGTTTTCTGGATGGTATTAATAATGGAAGAACAGAGACAGATTTGCTTTTGGAAATTCAACCATCAAATGTTCCTTATTTAGAAATAGAAAAATTTGTATCCGCAAGATCTGGCGGCGATTTAAATGAGAGTGAAATATTATTTGCTCCATGTTACCAAAAACTTGAAGAAGAAATTAGTTTTGATGATTTTAAGCAAACTCTTGATGATACATCATTACCTTTAATAATGAAGACTAAATTAAAAAGACTTAATAATTTAGAGTGCAAACGTGTTCGGCTAGTTCCTTATTTAAATAATAATATTGAATCAAATATTTCGTTAAGTGAACTTGCTAAAAAATATAATCACTATTTTGAAGCATTATCAAAAATTTCATCTTTACCAAAAGAGTCATCAGAATATCAACATATTTATCAAGAAATAATTAGTTTTAAAAAAGAATGCTTTTCTTATTTAAATGCTCAATTTCATCAAATTGATAAAGAGGTTGAACAAATAGCGAATGAAAATGCTGATGAAAAAATTGAGTTAAATGGGAAACATTCAATTGTTCCTGTTAAAATAGGAAATACTGGAGAAATGTATTTAGTTGTTGATTCCGAAAATAATGAATACTATTTTAAGCCATCTGTGAATAAAAAAGGCGAAATCAAGAATTATCGTGCTTGTATTCAAGAGGCTGCATATAATGTTCAACGGATAGTTAATCCAAGCCGTGCAGTTAAATGCAATGTAGCTATGATAGGTGGAAAATTTGGAGCAATACAAGAAAAGATCAATATAGATGTAACTGCCACACAAAATTTTAAAAATTATTTTAATAAAAATATAGGCAATTTAGATCCAAAAATAATAAGTCAAATTATGGATGAATATTTAGTTGATTATTGTTTATGTAATTATGATTCAAATGCAAATAATTTTGTTGTAGATGAGAATGGTAATTTAAGAGGAATAGATAAAGAGCAATCGTTTAGATATTTAGGACAAGATGTTCGAAATGATATGTTTTTTTCGCAAAATTTTAATGAACAATATGGCGAAGATGAAACAATATATACAACAATATTTAAAAAAATGCAAGCAGGAGAAATATCTAATAATTATTTGAATGGATTAATATATAGAGCAGCAAGAATGGCTCAAATACCCGATGATAAGTATAGAAACATTTTTAAAAATTATGCTTACGATAAAATGCTGACTCAACAGGAAGCAGAATTTTTACTGGATAGAATAGTAGAAAGAAAGCAATCAATAGTTGCTAAAGTTGATTTGTTTATTGAACAAATGAAAAATGAAAGTTATCGTAAGGAAAATGAGACAACTCAAGATTATGTATTTACAGATAACCCAAATATGAAAAAAAGTGAAGAAGCAGAAATGGTTATGGAAGAAGAATTTGGTAAAGCAATGCCAAATACTCAACAACAATCATTTAATAGACCATATATATCAGCAAAAACTAAAAGAAAAGTTGAAGAAAGAGATTTAAGACCGCAAAAAGTTTATAAAAGTAAAGCAACAACTCAATCGTCAATGCCGGATAAAACTGAAAAAGTAAAATTAGAGGAACAAAGGCGTGATTTGAGAAGAATGCAATTTGAAGAAAAGAAACAAGTGACAATAGTAAATACTCAAAAAGTTCCAACCCTAACCGATGTTTTAAGACAGCAACAACTTTTACAACAACAGCAACAAATTAATTTAGAGGAAGAATTAGAACAATTTAATGGAATGAGTATGTAGAACGGAGTTTAATTATGGATTTAAATAAAAAATGTTTTATTACAAAGGATATATTTATTAATAAGAAAAAAATAAAATTTATGTATCATGAACAACCGGACAATGAATTTGATAGTGGTTGGAGATTTTTTAGTGGAGACGAAACTCAAGAATATGTTGATGATAGTAACAATTTGATTTTTATATCTTTATTAGAAGTGATTCAAAATGTAGATAGTAGTATAGAAAAATATTTGAATTATAAAAATGATATAGCTTTTGAAAGAAGGGATGAAACTGAAGATTTTAAGGTTTCTAATTATGATTTTTCTTTAGAAAAAAATTAGAAAGAAAACCTATACACGAGAAAAGGTGAATTTGGTGTTTGTGCATCTCATAGAATTAATTATGATTGGTTAGAAGAAGATATTATAGAATATTTACAAAATATATGTGAAGAATTTTGCAAGTATTATGACTTTAACGAACCAGAAGATAATTCGGAAGAAATTATGATTAAAAATTTAAGAGAAATTAATAAGAAAATTGAAAAAGTTGATAATGAACTAAATTCTCATAAGAATATGATTGATAGTTTATATAGATAAAGTTAGTGGACTAGTAGATGAAGATATGTACAAAAGAATTTATGATAAAACTAAAGCAGAAAAAAGAAACTAGAAATTGAATTAGAAAGATCAATGAGAAAAAAAGATAATAATAAAAGTGTTCAAAAAACTTCTTCATTTAATCGATGTAAAAAATTATGTCACTTAAAAATCCTACTAACAATCAAATTATGAGGCTTATTGATATAATCGAAATTGATAAAGATAAGAAGATTTATGTTCATTTGAAATTTCCAAACCTTAATGTTAAATATTAAAAAACCTATACAAAATAAGTTGTACAAGAAAGATTTAGGGGGTTACACTTCCTTTCTTTTCTTATGGTGGTTCTAGTTTACTTATTAGTATGATTAGTGTTGGCCTAGTTTTAAATGTCAGTAAAAGATAGTATGAAGTTTAGAAAAATACCTAATAATAATAAGGGTGAAGTAGATGTCGAAAGTAATGAAATATAGCATTTTAATTGTACTAATTGTCGTTTTTATTGGTGGAGGAGTGTTTCTTTACTTAAAGAAAGATGGTTATCAAATTGTTTTTAATTCCAATGGAGGAAGTAGAGTAGAGACTATTACGACAGGTCTTTTAAATACGATAGATAAACCAGATGATCCAACAAAAGAGGGATATACTTTTGCGGGTTGGTATTTAGATGACGAAAAATTTTCTTTTGATACAAAGTTAGAAGAAAATATTACTTTAACAGCTCATTGGGAGGAAGAAGAGGTTCCTACTTATACACTTAGATTTGATGCATTAGGCGGAAGTGAAATAGAAGATATAACCGTACAGGAGGGAAGTATTTTAGAAGATGTGCCGGTTCCAGAGAAAGAGGGATATCTATTTACTTCCTGGTATTATCATAATAAAGAATTTGATTTTTCAAAAGAAATATCTTCTAATATGACATTCGTTGCAAAATATGAAAAAGATAGTGATGTCGTATGGGTTCGAATACGTTATAATAATGGCTCGGAGGATTTAGAGAAGAAAATAAAAGTAGGAAGTGTTTTAACGAAGTTAGATGAACCATCGAGGGAAGGATATAAATTTGTTGGTTGGTATTTAGGGGATGAAGAATATCATTTTACAGAAAGTATTAATAAAGATATTACATTAGAAGCAAGATGGGAAGAAATTGAATAAAAAGGATAGCAATATTCTTTTTTTTCTTGTATAATATTAGATATATAGAAAAGAGGAAAGTATGAAAATATTAACAGTAAATGCTGGTAGTTCTTCACTTAAGTTTACATTATTTGAAATGCCAGAAGAAAAAGCAATAGCAAGTGGTTTATTTGAGAAGATTGGGCTTAATGGAAGCTCTTATACCATTAAATATAATGGAGAAAAAATAACAAAAGAGTATGATTTAAAAGATCATTCTGTAGCAGTTAAAAAATTGATGGATGAATTAATTGCTTTAGGAATTATTAATTCATTAGATGAAATTGAAGGGGTTGGACATCGTATTTTGCATGGGGCTCAAGAATTTAGTGAACCCACCGTTTTAAATATGGATGTAGTTCAAGCTATTTCTAAATATAATGAATTAGGGCCCCTTCATAATCCGGCTAATTTAATGGGGGCTACATCTTTTATTGAAGCTTTACCAAATGTTACTAATGTTGGTGTATTTGATACAGCTTTTCATCAAACGATGGGTGAAGAAGAATTTTTATATCCTGTACCTTTTGAATGGTATCAAGATTATGGTATTCGTAAATATGGATTTCATGGAACTAGTCATAAATATATTTGGAAGTTTATGAGTGAGGTTTTAGGTAGTAGTGCTAAAATAATTAGTTGTCATATTGGAAATGGTGGATCTTTATGTGCGATTCGAGGTGGTAAAGTTGTTGATACAACAATGGGCTTTACTCCTTTAGCAGGTATTATGATGGGTAGTCGTAGTGGGGATATTGATCCAAGTATTATTCCATTTATTATGAAAAAATTAAATAAAAGTGCAGATGAGATTATTACGATGTTAAATAAAAATAGTGGGCTTTTAGGTGTAAGTGGCGTAAGTAGTGATTCTCGTGATGTAGAAGCAGGAGCAAATGAGGGTAATGAAAGATGTGCTTTAGCCGAGAGGATGTATGCTCAAAAGATTGCTAATTTTATAGCTATGTATAATAACTTGTTAGATGGAGCCGATGCGATTGTATTTACAGCTGGTGTTGGAGAGAATAGTATTACAATGAGGAAAATGATTATTGAACGTATTCATTCTTTAGGTGTTGCAACTAATGATGAGTTAAATAATGTACGAGGAGAATTCAAGAAAATTAGTACGGATGAATCGCGTATTGCTTTATATGTTGTTCCTACTAATGAAGAACTTATGATAGCAACGGATACTTATAATATTATTGTGGGTGGTAACCATTAATAGTAGTATTGTAAAAAAAGTTTTTAAAAAAATTAAAGAGTATCCAGAGATTATTATTGCTAGACATGTGGGACCTGATCCGGATGCGATAGCTTCTACGATTGCTCTTCGTGATTCGATTCGGCTTACTTTTCCAGAAAAAGAAGTGTATGCGGTAGGACTTGGTGTATCAAAGTTTAAGTATTATGGTATATTGGATAAAATAGATAATGAACAATATAAAAATGCTTTACTTATTGTTCTTGATGTACCTAATTTGAACCGTGTAGATGGAATTGAAGGATTAGAATATAAGGAAATTATGAAAATTGATCATCATCCAGCTGAAGATATTAAAGGACCGGTTGATTGGACAGATGAGACTAGTTGTTCGACTTGTCAGATGATTGCCGAACTTATTTTAAATACACCTCTAAAGTTGGATACAAAGATTGCTAGTAATTTATATTTAGGTATTGTATCTGATAGTGATCGCTTTCTTCTTTCTTATACAACAAATAAGACTTTTCAAGTTGTTCATGATTTAATAAAGGCAAGTAAAATTGATTTTGTCTCTTTATATAATTATTTATATGATCGTAGTATTGATGAAGTAAGATTTCAAGGTTATATTGCCATGAATATGGTTGTTACAGAAAATGGTCTTGGCTATATTGTTATTCCTAGTGATATTATTAAAGAGTATCATGTGGATTTAGCAACCCCAGCTAATCTTATTAATAGCTTTAATTTTATTCGTGATGTTTTGGTTTGGACCTTTATTACAGAAGATGTAAAAAATAAAGTTTATAAAGTTAGTATTCGCTCACATGGGCCTGTTATTAATGAGGCTGCTAGTCATTATCATGGGGGAGGACATAAATATGCTAGTGGGGCTAGAATTACGAGTTTAGAAGAGATTGATGCTTTCATTAAAGAATTAGATGATTTATGTGAGGAATATAAACGTGCTAGTATTAGTAATATAGAATTGTAAGAAGTAAAATTCTTACATTTTTTCTTTTGAGCAATTGTTAAAAATCTTTGGTCATGATATAATGAATTTATACCATAGTTAAAGGAGGATATATGGAAAAAAAGTATGTTTACCTTTTTACAGAAGGTAATAAAGATATGAAAGAATTATTAGGTGGTAAAGGTGCTAATTTAGCAGAAATGACTGGTCTTGGTCTTCCGGTTCCAAGAGGTTTTACAGTTACGACAGAAGCTTGTAATAAATATTACGAGGATAATGAAGTAATTGATGAAGGAATTAAGAATGAGATTTACGCTAAATTAGAAGAGTTAGAGAAAATTACCGGTAAAACACTTGGGGATAAGGAGAATCCACTTTTGGTTAGTGTTAGAAGTGGAGCACGTGCTAGTATGCCTGGTATGATGGATACGGTATTAAATCTAGGTATGAATGATGAAGTAGCAGAGGGATTTACTAATATTACCAATAACAAAAGATTTGTGTATGATTCTTATCGTCGGTTTATTCAAATGTTTGCTGATGTAGTTAAAGGTTATCCAAAATCAAGTTTTGAAAGACGCTTAGATGAGATTAAGGAAGAGAAAGGTGCTAAATTTGATACCGATTTAACAGCAGATGATATGGTGGAAGTTACGAATGAATTTAAGAAAATCTATAAGGAAATAGCAGGAGAAGATTTTCCACAAGATCCAAAAGTACAATTAATAGAAGCCGTTACAGCGGTATTTAAAAGCTGGAATAATGAAAGAGCTATTTATTACAGAAGAATGAATGATATTCCATCTAGTTGGGGTACTGCTGTAAATGTTCAAGAAATGGTTTATGGAAACCGAGGAGATAATTCTGGTACCGGGGTTGCATTTACAAGAAATCCAGCAACAGGCGAGGCTAAGCTTTACGGAGAATATTTAATTAATGCTCAAGGGGAAGATGTTGTAGCAGGTATTCGTACACCTGAGCCTATTAGTAAGTTAGAAAGTACAATGCCAGAGGTATATAAAGAGTTTGCTACTATTGCCAAAACTTTAGAGAATCATTACAAAGATATGCAAGATATGGAGTTTACGATTGAAAATGGAAAGCTATTTATGCTCCAAACAAGAAATGGTAAGAGAACAGCAACAGCAGCTTTAAAAGTGGCTGTTGATATGGTAAGTGAAGGATTAATTACTAAGGAAGAAGCACTTTTAAAAGTAGAACCTAAGCAACTCGATAGCTTACTTCATCCAACTTTTAATGCCGAAGCTTTAAAGAAAGGCGAAGTAATTGCTACTGGGCTTGCAGCATCACCGGGAGCTGGGGCTGGTAAAATTTATTTTACGGCAGAGAGTGTAACAGAGCATACTAAAGCGGGTGAAAAAACTATTTTAGTTCGTTTGGAAACTTCACCAGAAGATATCGAAGGTATGAATCATGCCGAAGGAATTTTAACGATTCGGGGTGGAATGACCTCTCATGCTGCCGTAGTTGCTCGTGGTATGGGCAGATGCTGTGTATCAGGATGTGGTGATTTAACTATTGATGAAGAAGCTAAAACACTTACGACAAAATCTGGTAAAGTTTATCATGAAGGCGATGAAATTAGTTTAGATGGTTCGACTGGTCGTGTTTATGATGGTTTAATAAAGACAGAAGAACCAAGCATTAGTGGAGATTTTGAAACATTTATGACTTGGGCTGATGAGGCAAGAAGAATGAAGGTTCGTACCAATGCTGATACACCTAAGGATGCAATTCAAGCACGTAAGTTTGGAGCTGAAGGTATAGGGCTATGCCGGACAGAGCATATGTTTTTTGAAAGTGATAGAATATTTAATTTTAGAAAAATGATTACTGCGGAAACCCTTGAACAAAGAGAAGCAGCATTAGAAGATATTTTACCTTATCAAAGAGGAGACTTCGAAGAGTTATTTAAAGCAATGGCTCCATATAGTGTTACCATTCGTTTCCTTGATCCTCCTTTACATGAATTTTTACCACATACTGATGAAGAAATAAAACCTTTAGCTGAAAGTTTAGGAATGAGTTTTGATGCTTTAAAGAATCGAGTAGATTCATTAAAAGAATTTAATCCAATGATGGGACATAGAGGTTGTAGACTGGCGGTTACTTATCCAGAAATTGCTAGAATGCAAACGAGAGCAGTTATTGAAGCAGCGATTAATGTAGGAAAAGAGGGTATTAAAGTAACACCGGAAATTATGATACCGTTAGTTGGTGATGCTAAAGAACTTAAATTCGTGCGGGATATTGTGGTAGAAGAAGCAGATAAATTAATTAAAGAAGCTGGTAGTGATCTAGTCTATCATGTAGGAACAATGATTGAAATACCTAGAGCAGCCCTAACAGCAGATAAAATAGCCGAATATGCTGAATTCTTCTCATTTGGAACCAATGATTTAACGCAAATGACTTATGGATTTTCTAGAGACGATGCTGGTAAGTTCTTGAATGATTACTATAAAAAGCAAATATTTGAAAGTGATCCGTTTGCAAAACTTGATACAGAAGGCGTTGGACAACTTATTAAAATAGCTGTAGAAAAAGGTAAAAGTGTTAGAAGCGATATTCATCTAGGAGTCTGTGGGGAACATGGTGGAGATCCTGCAAGTATTGAATTCTGCGAAAGTGTAGGACTTGATTATGTATCTTGTAGTCCATATCGTGTTCCAATTGCTAGACTTGCATCTGCACAGGCGACTATAAAAAATAAATAAAATATTGATTTGTGAATATATTAGTAGTAGATATACTAATTGACATTTTCATAAAAATATAGTATATTTATATTGCATTCAATGAAATGTAGTACATGTTTGCCGCTCTTGGATGGTGCGGGTTATAAATTATTCCAATCGTGAAATGTTAGTCGCTCCCGGATGGTGCGAGTTATAAGTTATTCCGGTCGAAAATGTTTGAAAACTTTATCTGAAAAGATAGAGTTTTCTTTTTGTATATGATATAATCTTTTTAGAAGGGGGAAGTGGATTATGGAAGTAAAAACTGGATATATTTATCACATTAAAGATGAATTTTTTGATAAAATCAATGATAAAGGACTAATGATAAATCATGAAAATGGTAAATCAAGACCAACTTATTTTACAATTAGGTACAAAGATATATTATGGTTTATTCCTTTAAGTAGCAAAGTATCAAAATATTCAGCCTATAATAGATAAGAAGATTAAAAAGTATGGGGATTGCCGTTCCATAATGATAGGCGAGATTGCTAATAAAAAATCAGTAATATTGTTGCAAAATGCTTTTCCGACATTAGAAAAATATATAGATCATATTCATATTATAAATGGGAAGCCATTAAAAGTTATTGATACCTTAAAACATGAAATATTAAGCAATTTTTATTATTTGTTGGCTTTGAAACAACAAGGAACAAATTTATTTTTTGTGGATATCGATAAAATTAAAGAAAAAATACTAGAAGAAATCATTAGAAATTAGTGACTTTTATTTTATTTATGTTAAAATATTATATAGGAGGTTTTTAAATGAATGAAATAACATTAGAAAACTTAATAGCTGGAGCATTACTAAAATTTGGAACAGTTGATAGTTTGGATATTGCATTATTAATGGGAGGATTAAAAAACGTTACTGTTGTTGATTATATTGATGGCTTAAAGCAATATATGCAATATAAACAAAATATTATTCGCTTAAAGCCAGAATATACTTTAGATACTAATATAAGTCCCACTGCAAATTATCTATTTCCTTTAAGAAAGTACTTAAATAGACTACAAGGACCGATTGTGAAAAATTATTTAGATAATTTAAATTTAATTGCTTTGGTTCTTAAAAAAATTCAGATTTCTTGGGCAGTTCCTAAAAATAATTTAAAAAATATGTTTAATGATGTAGAGTTAGCTATTGTTAATGAATTATTAGCTTTAAATCTTATTGATGTGAGATGGAATGATGATGTTCCCTATGAAGATTATGAAGAAATTTTTATTACTAAACAAGGGGAAGTAGAATTATATATGTATGATAATCAAGAAGCTATTCAATCATTTCAAGAGCTTTTAGTATCCTATAATTACAATCCGGATTTGATTAAAGATTTCTTGATGAGTCTTCCGGATTTAAATTCTTATGTTTTAGATAAAAGGTCTATCGGAGATTTTGAACTTTTTGGTAGTTTATATGATAGAAGTGTATTAAAATAATGTGTGAGAATAATTCTTTTATTTTGAAAAGCAATTGGTAAATATTAATATCTGATATAGTTTAGGTTGTGGTAAATAGGTTATAATATTGTTTCGGTTTCAAAAAAATTATTTAATTAAAAAGAAGTAATTTGGAGGTTAAAATGAATATAGAACAAGCAAAGCAAGAATTAGTAAAGAGATATAAATATTTATATGAGAATGCTTATTTTATATTAGCACCATATATGTATGAACAAAGCAATGAAGAATTTGAAATAACTGTTGTTGAGAACATAAAGAAATATAATGATCCGATATTAAAAATACCTTTAGTATATTTGAATATTAATAGATTGGATAGTGTAAATTCAGTTTTTGAGGAATTTTTGTTGTCGGATAAACCAATGGAAGAAACCACTCTTTATAAGATGATAGAAAGTAAAAGAAATAATAAAGACTATTTAGAACAAGTTAAAATAGGATTAGCTTTATTAGAAAAAGATAATCAAGGAAAATATGCTTTTACAAAAACTTATTTAGAAATTGGTACTATATTAGGTAAAGTAAATGAATATATTAATGAGCAGTCTAATGATATAAAAAATAGAGATAATAAATTATTAGTTCTTGATGAATATTTTAGATTATTAAGATATAACAATAAAGGCAAAATAATGTATAGTGGAAGAAATATATCTATAAACGATGTAAGTAGTTTGTCAATAATAATAGATAAAAATGAAAGAAAGCCATTAAGGGACAAAGAAGATGTTGGTGTTAGAAAAAATTCTTTAATAACAACAATTGCTAATGCTCCTCATTATGAATATAATTGGTCAATATTTACAGAGGGAGAAAAGCAAGAAGTCTATTTAATGTATCATGATGAATTACCTTGTGATTTAGAAATAGAATGTAAATTAGAAGAAGAATATATTCAAACAACGATAGAAAGTAGATTACATAGACCAGAAAATACTAGTCCTTGTGGTGAATCATTTGTTGTTATTGAACAAGAAATTTTTGTAAATCCTAATGATTCTTTATACAGATATTATCAAGTTTGCCCCCATTGTGGGTATATAGTTAATATTCCTAAAGAAATTTTATCAGATGGAATTAAACAAAGAATAGAAGAAAGATGTAAAAAAGATGATAAATTATTTAGAAAAATGTTTTTATATTCTGAATTGTTTAGCTTAGATAAATCATCTACAAATGGTCAAAAGAAACTATTAAAAAAATAAGAAAAGTAATTTTTCTTTTTAAGAGATTGATTGCTTTTTTTGTTGCCAAATTTAATTTTTAAGTAGTTTTATGTTGTGGTAAATAGGTTATAATATTGTTGCAGTTTTATGATAGAACTGGAATTTGGCAGAGACATTGAATAGATTGTAAAATCTACTACAGATGTCTTTTTTTGCTTAATAGAGATTATCTTCTTATTTTATTTGAGTTAAACTAACAATTAAGGAATGTTTCTTGCTGATGGGGGATATACTACTTTCTGTGTCTTTTAAATTTGTTTTATAAATATGCTATTTTTTAAAAACTTATAAAAATGTGTTGACATTTTATTTTGTTTTTAATATAATGTTAATAACAGGCGAGACGCTTGTTAAAAAATAGTAACTGTTACTAATTAAATGATAATAACAAAAAGAGAGGAAGAAGAAATGGAAAAGAAATTTATTGCTTATGAAGGAGTAGAAATAGATCCTTCGTCAATCTATAGACTTTTAGGGAAAGAATGGGGTTATGGTGTTGAACTGCGTACAGAAATTAAGGACAATTTACTTTTTATTGAAACTTTTGCTGACCCCATATTAATTGGTTCAAATTTATTTGTTAAAGCTTATAATCTTGCTGAACTTTCCGAAGTCTGCCGTTTATTGAATTTTGATTTTTCTGTAAATATATATAATGCTTCTCGGATTATGTGTAAATTACAATCTAAATATAAAACTTCATTTTTTAAAAAATTTGGAAGAAATATGCACTTTTGCTCTGTTTTTTGGGATAATGATGATAATTCTTTAGTTGCTGGGGTAACAACACCAAATAGTTCTGATACTCATTTATACTATGGCTATACTAAACATAATCATGAAATAATGTTTTCTAATGATAGAACTATACTAGAACAACTTTGTAGTGAGGTAAAAGAAATGGAAGAAAATACTTATATGAAAAATGGTGAACTATATAATTTTAATGATGAAAAAATAAGTACAGAACAAAAAACATTTATTACAAATACTAATAGTGAGGAAAAAATAGTTAAAAAGCCAAAGCCATTTATTGAAAATACCAATAGTGAGGAAAAAATAATTAAAGAACCAAAACCATTTTTTGAAAATACTAGTGAATATGCGTCTGCATTAATAAATAGTATAAATCCTTTGCTTTTAGATATTACTGATAAATCAGTAAGAACTAAAATAGAACAAAATATAGAAGATTATTTATCTTCTGATGATCCTAAAAAGAAAATAAGTGATTTTCTTGTAAAGGAATTAGATAGTGAAGTACAAAAACAAATTTTAGAGAAGATTAAAAATGCTTTGGAAACACATAATTTAGAAGAGAGAATAGATAGTCAATTAGAAGATGCACTTGATAATAAATTAGAAGAGACACTTAATAATAAATTAGAGGAATATACTAATAAAATTCAAATGCCTGTTACCCATATTATAAAATTAAAGGATATTGTATTAGGGCAGACAAGTGGAGGCTATTATCATGAGAAGTTTGAACAAATATTAACTCAAGTGCAATTAGATGAACCAATCATGTTAATTGGTCCTGCTGGTAGTGGTAAGAATGTTTGTATATCCCAAGTAGCGGAAGCTTTAGGACAACATATGTATTATACTAATAATGCTTCTAATGAATTTAAGCTAACAGGTTTTATTGATGCTGGAGGTAATTATAGAGATACTGAGTTTTATAAAGCATTTAAAAATGGGGGAATATTTTTCTTAGACGAAATCGATAATTCAGATCCATCAGCACTTATTGTTATTAATTCAGCTTTAGCTAATGGATATATGGCTTTTCCCCATGAAACAATAGATAGACACCCTGATTTTAGAGTAATTGCGGCGGCTAATACATGGGGAAAAGGAGCAGATTTAGAGTATGTAGGTAGAAATGCTTTAGATGCGGCAACTCTTGATCGGTTTGATAATATTTTCTTTGATTATGATACGAAGTTAGAACAAGCTTTATATCCTAGTGATGAGGTATTAGAGTTTATGTGGTCTTTTAGAAATGCGGTATATCAATCAAAAATCCCTCATATAGTTTCTACTCGAGGGATAGGTAAAGTATATAAAAAAGAAATAAATGAAATACCGGTGGAAGATATTTTAACATCTAATGTGATAAAAAATTTAGGACAAGATGATGTTAATACCATTATAGGAAATATGGAAAATATACATTCCAGTAATACATATTATTATGGTATTAGGCGTTTAAAGTTGGGTAGATAGTATGTATCGATATTATAAAAAAGATGAATTTGATGTGATGGAATATGATTTTGATTCTATTATGGAATTTATAGACTATTTAGATAATACACCTACGAATGTGGATATTTGGGATCTTAAGGAATTAGGTAGTAGTGATGATGATTACGAATTTTTTAAAACTCATTCATTACAAGAAGCGGAAGCTTTATGTAAGTATGGTTATCATGAAGATTTTGATAAATTAATAAAATTGAAGGTGAATTTAGAAAAATATATAAAGAAGACTTACAAAAGAAGTAAACAATATAATTATTATGTTGGTTATGCACCAGATGTCAAAGCATATTTAGAAGGAAATCCCTTATCTATGTTTAATAGAGAAAATCATAAGCGAAAACATATCGATATTTATTATAATTTGGCTGTTTCTTGTCGGACTACCACCAATCAGATATTTAATCGGGGAGTTATGACATTATGTCTTACGGAAATGTTAGAAAACATGGGCTTTAGTGTAGGATTATATATTTTTTCGATGTTAAAACGTGATGGTCAAATTCATTTTGCTAAATTTAATTTAAAAAAATCAGGAGAAAGAATGAATGTTCAAAAATTATTTTTCCCACTTTGCCATCCGTCCTTTTTAAGGAGATTAGTTGTTAGATTAATGGAAGAAACTCCAGATATAAAATGCGGTTGGACTCATGATTATGGGTTCCCCTGTGATGATTATACCATTCGTCAAATAATGGATTTAAAAGAAAATAATATTGTAATATGTAAGCCAGAAGAGATGGGGGTCCGGGGTTATAATATTGTAGATGATGCGAATGCTATGGTGGATTATATAAATAAGTTTACTAGTGAAGATATTAAATTAGAACATTTGAAAAGAGAAAGAAAATTATAAGAAATTATTTTATAAAGGAGTGATGAGATAATATGTTTAATGCTCAAGAAAAAGTACAAGAAGTAATTAAGTTTATAAGAAATTATTGTGAAAAAGCTCAAGTTAAAGGAGTTGTAATAGGAATAAGTGGGGGAAAGGATTCAGCTGTTGTAGCAGGTTTATTTGCTAAAGCACTTGGGGCAGCTAATGTGGTAGGAGTATGGTTGCCATGCCACTCTAATAATCAAGATAAAAGTAATGCTGAAAGATTAGCAAAACATTTTGGGTTTGAATTAAAGGAGTTTGATCTAACAGAATTATATGATGGTTATGTTAAGCAATTTAAATTTTTAAATGATACGCAAGATAATGAAGTAATTGATGCAAATATCAATATTAAGCCTAGACTTCGGATGGCAACTTTATATTATTATGCTGCATATTTAAGTAAAAAAAATAAAGGATTATATTTAGTTCCGGGAACTAGTAATAAATGTGAATTATATGTCGGTTATTTTACGAAAGGTGGAGATAATGTTGCCGATATTCAAGTTTTAGCAGATTTCACGGTTGAGGAAGTTATTTTGCTTGGTAAGGCAATCGGTGTTCCAGATGATATTGTAGATAAAGTTCCTGATGATGGACTTAGTGGTTTATCTGATGAAGATAAATTGGGAGTAAAATATGCCGAAATTGCCGATGTAATAGAAAATAATGGTCAAAATGTAAGTGAAGTAGCTAAAAAGAAAATTGAGGTCTTACATAACAATAATTTACATAAGTTTCATATTCCGACATTTATGCAAAAGGAGCAAAATTAGTTTGAAAATAGGTATTTTTGGAGGAAGTTTTAATCCTCCACATGTGATGCACAAAAATTTAGCTCTATATTTAATCAAGAATAAATATCTTGATAAAGTTATTTATGTACCAACTGGTAATAAATATGTTAAAAAAGATTTGATTGATGTTAAATATCGGTTAGAAATGTTAAAATTAATGGTTGAAGATATTAAAGATTTAGAAGTATCAGCTTATGAAAGAAAAAAAGCTTTGATTTATACTTATCAAACATTAGATTATTTTAAAAAGTTATATCCTAATGATGAAATTTATTTTGTTTGTGGTTCGGATAATTTAAGAGAAATTAAAAGTTGGAAAAATTATAAATATATATTAAATAACTATAAATTGTTGGTAGTTAAAAGAAGCAATGATGATATAGAAGAAATGGTAGGTAATTTAAAAAGTAAAAATGTTATAGCGGTTAATATTCCTTGTAATATACCTATTTCTTCTTCTATAATAAGAAAAAATATTAAGTTAAATCAAAATTTTGAAGGGTTGGATTTGAAAGTTAAAAAATATATTGAAAAGAAAAATTTGTATTGTAGGTATTAAATAGGCAAAATATAGTCTTAAGGCGATTGCTAAATTATGCCTTTTATGTTATAATCATAGTGTTAATAAGAGAGGATATTATGAAAAAATATAAGATAAAAGATGATAATGATTTAAAAGAATGTGAGAAGCTTTCTATTTCGACAGATATTTTGATTTTTAGTGTTTCTGATGAAATACAGAGTAATTATCGAAAACTTAATAAAAAGCATTTTAGTGTTTTGTTAGCTAAAAGAGATACTTATCCTTTTGAGGGTAAATGGTGTTTACCTGGAGGGTTTGTTAGAAAAGATGAAGATATTGAGGAGGCAGCTAGAAGAATATTAGTTCATAAAACTAATATTCATGACATCTATCTAGAGCAGTTATATACTTATGGGGAAGCTCTCCGGGATCCAAGAGCACGAGTTGTTTCTACTTCTTACATGGCTTTAATCGATAAGAATAGATTAAATGATAAAATCTCTAATAACTTATCATGGTTTAATATAACAGTGTTTGAAGACGATAAAACTATTGATGTAACTTTAGATAATAATAATGAAGAGATTAAATTTAAAATTGCCAAAATATTAAAAGAAAAAACTACTGATAGATATAAGTATAAAATATTAGAAAATGATAAATTAGCTTTTGATCACCCTTTAATTATTGTAAGTGGTATTTCTAGATTAAAAAATAAATTAGAATATACAGATATAGTTTTTAATATGATGCCTAAATATTTTACTTTAAGTGAATTGCAACAAGTTTATGAAGTAATTTTGGGGAAAAAGCTATTAGATCCAGCTTTTAGAAGAATTATAGCTAATAAAGTAGAAAAAACAGATGAGATGCGAACTGGTGGGGGACATAGACCTTCTATTTTATATAAATATAAAGCAACTAAATAATATTTGAGGTGAAGTTATGAAGAAAAAAGAGATTAAAAAAGATACTAAAACAATTAAGCTTTATGAAGCACTATTTTTTGGCTTGTGTATATTACTTTTGGTGTTTATGATTTTTAGGATTTGGTGGTGGTAATATGACTCGAGATATAAAACTAAAAACATTTATAATGGTTATGGTTGTTTTAGGGGTGTTAGAAATTATTTTATTATTTATTTTTTCGCCTAAAATGCAAAATAATCGCTATAGTGAGGAATATTGTAAGGAAGCTGTTTGTAATGAAGATGCTAGTATTTGCTATCATTATGATGTTGATCAAGATGGTAATACAATTGTTGTTTGGAGAGGCTCTTGCCAAAAATAATGGGCAAGGGTTGTTTTTTGTTCATAAATCTGATAGAATATTACGTGTACTTGTAGGTGATGGAATGCGTTATTTAGGTTTAGATTTAGGAACGAGAACTTTAGGAGTAGCCATTACAGATAATGCTCATATTATTGCTAGTCCCTTAAAAGTTATTCGTTTTAAAGAAGGCGAATATGAAGTAGCCTTAAAAGAATTATCAGAAATATTACGTAATTATAATATATCTAAAATAGCTTTAGGACTTCCTAAAAATATGAATGGAAGTATGGGTTATGCAAGTACGAGAAGCCTAAATTTTAAAAAGATGCTTGAGGGTATTACGGATATTCCCATTGTTTTAATCGATGAGAGATTAAGTACAGTAGAAGCAGAAAATATTTTACTAGAAGGAGATTTGAAAAGGAAAAGGCGAAAAAGCATCATTGATGGGGTGGCGGCTGTATTAATTTTAGAAACTTTACTTAAGATGGAGGAAAATAAATGAATGAAGAAAAAAATCGTTACTTTACTGTAACGGATCAAAGTGGTTCAACAGTCGAATATGAAATTCTTTTTACTTTTGATTCTGATGAAACAAAAAAGAGTTATATTGTTTTTACGGATAATACAACTGATGAAGATGGTAGTATTGTTACTTATGCAGCAACTTATGATAAAACGGGTGAGTCTTTAGAACTTCAAGATATTGAAACAGATGAAGAATGGAATTTGATTGAACATTTACTTTCAAATATTGAGGAGGCAAGTGAGTAGAATTTATTATGAAGAAGAAGCTTTTAATCATTATTGGGGTAATTTTGGTTGTTATAGCTTGTTTAATAGCACTCTATTTTTATGGCCTTTCTCCGGTATCAAAAGATAATGAAATTGTCGAATTTAGTATTGCTAGTGGAGAAAGTAAAAAAGATATTGTAGATGCTTTAGATGAAGCTGGATTAATTAAAAGTAAAATATCGGCTTATATTTATGTGGGATTACATAGAAGTTTAAATTTACAAGCAGGTACGTATGAGTTAAGCCCTAATATGAGTCTAAAAGAAATTATGACAATATTTGATAAAGGTGATATTGCTAATGATACAGAAACTTTTACTCTTACTTTTGTCGAAGGAAGAAGACTTACTAATTATGCTAGTATGATTGCCGAAGCTACTAATACAACGGCTCAAGATGTTTTAACTGTTATGAGTGATAAAACTTATTTACAGGAATTAATCGGAAAATATTCTTTTTTAACTAATGATATTTTAAATCCGGAAATATATTATCCTTTAGAAGGCTATTTATTTGCAGATACTTATGAGTTTTATAAAGATAGTAGTATTAAAGATATTATTGAAACTATGTTAAATGGTATGGCTAGTGTTTTAAATGATTATCAAGAAGATATAACTAATAGTGGTTATAGTATTCATGAAATACTTACTTTAGCTAGTATTGTCGAACAAGAAGGGATAAATGGTGCAGATCGTGCTGGTGTTGCAGGAGTATTTTATAATCGTTTAGCTGCTAATATGAGTTTAGGAAGTGATGCTACTACATATTATGGGGTAAAAAAGGATTTTAGCGATGATTTATATAATAGTGAAATAAACGATAATAATCCTTATAATACTAGACTTGCTTCTATGGCAGGAAAATTACCTATTGGACCAATTTGTTCGCCAAGTAGAGAGTCAATTTTAGCGGTATTAGAACCAGCTGAACATGATTATTATTATTTTGTAGCTGATAAAAATGGGGATACTTACTTTATGAAAACTTATGCTGAACATGAAGTGAAAGTAAGTGAGTTGCAGGCAAGTGGACTTTGGTACGAATATAATTAATTAAGAGGTGAATTTTTATGAAAGAATTAATACTTGAAATGGAGGAATATGCCTCCCTTAAAAACATTCCGATAATTGAGAAAGATTCTATTGCGTTTATTATGAAATATATTAAGAAAAATAATATTAAAAATATATTAGAAATTGGTAGTGCAATTGGTTATTCAACTATTTTAATGGCCAGTGTAGCTCAAGACGTTACAGTTACAACGATTGAACGTGATGAATCGCGTTATATGGAATGTTTGAAAAATGTTAAAAAATGTGGATTTGAGAAGAAAATAAATGTGGTTTTTCAAGATGCTTTAGAAGTTAATTTAACGGGAGTTAAATATGATATGATTTTTATTGATGCAGCTAAAGGACAATATACGAAATTTTTTGAAAAGTTTCAATATTTCTTAAAAGATGGTGGAACTATTATAACTGATAACTTAAAATTTCATGGTTATGTAGGAAAATCAAAAGAGATCGAATCAAAAAATTTACGGGGATTAGCTGAAAAAATTGAAAATTATATTGAATTTTTGAAAAATAATAAAGATTTTGAAACAAACTTTTATGATGTGGGAGATGGACTCTCTGTGAGTGTAAAGAAAAATGAAAAATAATTATTTGTTATTAGTGGATAATAAAAACTTAATATCTAAATTAAAAGAAGAAAGTAATA
>DVJF01000024.1 GCA_018716965.1 Candidatus Caccenecus avistercoris
CATAAAACCCCCTGAATAAATTCAAGTAGTTATTACTACTCATAAATGAAGCAGGCGCTACCACTAAATAAGATAACAGCTTCTATTATGAAGTATTAAGCTTAAAAATGCAAGAAAAACAGTTCGACAAAATTCGAGGTATATTTTCGACACAGAAAAAACACCTAATTCAGATATTTAAAACTATCTTACAAATAATAAAGCATCTTCTAAAGAAAAATATAATTAATAAAGAAACATAATAGTACTCCTATACTCATAGGAATAACTACACTTAAAAAAGTATAAAACTTACTATTAGTTTCCCGACAAATAGTAAGAAGAGTGGTCGAACATGGGAAACGGTACATAAACAAAATAATAAATGATAAAGCTGTTTTAATAGTCCAACCATTACTAACCAAAATATCTTTTAAAACATTTAAATTATCCATATCTATTAAAGTAGACGTATTTAAATAACACATAAGCATAATAGGAATCACAATTTCATTGGCCGGAAACCCCAGTATTAAAGCAAGAAGGATAACCCCATCAAGCCCTAAAAGCAATCCCACCGGATCTAAAAAATTAACTAAATAAGTAAGAATGGGTATACCCTGTATTTCTATATTAGCCACAATCCAAATAAGTACTCCTGCAGGAATTGCTACACTTACTGCTCTTCCAAGTACAAATATAGCTCTTTCTCGAACACTATATTTAATAGTATCCCATAGTTTAGGCCTTCTATAAGGAGGTAACTCTAAAGTAAAACTAGATGGTTCCCCTTTTAGTATTGTTTTTGATAAAATATAACTAACCAAGAAAGTAAGTGTAATTCCAAGAGCTATAAATCCAGTTAAAATAAGAGCACATAAAAGTGTTCCATAAGTTTTATTAAGACCAACAAAGAAAACTGTAATAATAGCTATCAAGCTAGGAAACTTTCCATTACAAGGCATAAATATATTAGTAAGTATCGCTATTAATCTCTCTCTTTTAGAGTCAATTATTCTAGCTCCCGTAACGCCTACGGCATTACAACCTATTCCCATACACATCGTAAGTGCCTGTTTTCCACAAGCTTTGCACTTGCTAAAGGCTCTATCCATATTAAAAGCTATTCTAGGAAGTACTCCCAAATCTTCTAAAAAAGTAAACATTGGAAAAAATATAAGCATCGGCGGCATCATAACCGATATTACCCAATAAAGCGTTTTATAAACACCATTTACAAACAAGTCTATAAAACCACTAGGTAAAGAAATAAATTCTAATAAGTTTGTGAGTGGTTCTTCTAAAATAGAAAAGAATGAAAAAAGCAAACTAGACGGATAATTAGCTCCAATAACGGTAATATAAAAACAAATGAATAAAATACCAAGCATAATAGGAATACCCCATATTTTACTAGTAAGTATTTTATCTATTTTCCTTGTCCTATCATGGGTATCTTTTTTGTAAGTTATTACATCTTTTAAAATCTGTTTTGCTTCAAAAGATAATTTTATCGCTACTTCCAAATGGACATCCACATCTACTGTATAACTAGGTATTTCTAATCCTAACTTTTCTAATTTATGAATATAATAAGTATTATCTTCAAGTATTTTTAAAGCTATCCATTTGGGATTATATTGATCAGTTTTAATAGTAGAAACTAAAGACTTTATCGGACTATCTAAAATACCATAAGAAATATCCAAGTATTCTTGAGGTTTACTTAACTTTATAGCATTAAGCAACTCTTCTAACCCCATTTTATCCCGAGCACTAGTAGGAATAACCCTACTTCCAAGTCTTTTTTCAAGTAAATCATAATCAATGGTAATCCCCTTCTTTTTAGCTTCATCCACTAAATTAATACAAACCACAACATTTTTACATATTTCTTTAGTTTGTAAAGCTAAATTAATACCCTTATCCAGACTAGTCGCATCACTTACTACCACCGCTACATCAAAATCTTCAAACACAATAAAATCCGTTGCTACGACTTCTTCTTTTGACTTACTAATTAACGAATAAGTACCAGGTAAATCATAAAAAATATATTTACACCCTAAATAGTTACATTCTCCCCTAGCTACACCAACAGTTTTCCCCGCCCAATTTCCTGTATGTTCATGATTATGAGTTAAAGCATTATATATAGTAGACTTACCAACATTAGGTGTTCCCACTAAAGCAACTTTAATCTCTCTCATAATAAACCTCAATATTTCTAGCATCCATATTTCTTAAAGCTATAACATTAGAATGTATCAAATATGCCTTAGGATCATGAAAAGGACTAATTAAAACACATTCTATTATCTCACCCGGAACAAAACCTAAATCTAACAATCTTCGTTTTAAAGAAAGCTCTCCCCCAACATGCTCAATAATAACTTTATCATTTACCCTTATTTTATCTAAAGTAATCATAATTAATTAACTCCTTCATATATTTTATTAGTTTCCTTAAACTAACAACTACTGTAGTATATGAAAAGAATTGGATTTGGTACTATGAACAATGATTTTTATACTTTAACAACTTATATTCATAACAAAAATTTAATAACTTATCCCATGGAAGATTATCTAGAAATGATTTATCGCAAACAAGATGAATCCCTAACCATTACTTCTTTAAGCAAACATTTAAATATCAAAAAATCATCCTGTAGCAAGATGATTAGTAAACTAAAATATTTAAATTTAATAAACAACAATAACTCGATTACTCTAACGAAGAAAGGTCTAGAAATAGGTAAATATCTCTATCATCGTCATGAAATATTAGAAATTTTTTTAAAGGAACTAAACAAAGAAAATTTTAAATTAGAACAAGTCGAAAAACTAGAGCATTTCATTGATGAAATAACTCTAGTAAACATTGAAAAAAGACTAAAAAATTATCCTCCTAAATAATCTATTAACACTGGTGCTAAAATAATTAAAAGCATAATTGGTACAAAAAATAATACACTAAGTATACTTACCTTTGTTGGTAACTTATTAATTTCTGCTTTAACATCCAATAATTGTTTTTGTCTTAAATAATCAATTTGATTAGTCATGGAAACAACTATATCACTACCAAACATATTAGATTCAACCATATTTAATATAGCATTATTAATAGTATCACTAGGAATTCTCATCTTCATATCATTTAATGCTTCATTAAGACTTTTACCCAATTTTACTTGTAAAAGTGTTTCCTTAAATTCACTAGATATTTCACTATCAATATTTTGAGTTGTAAGATTTAAGGCATGTCCAAGACTTCTTCCACTCTCTAAAGTAAGCAGTAAAATTTCAAAAAAGAATAACGATTCTTTCTCTAACTTTCTAGCCCTTCTTTTAATAGGATAATCAAGTAATAATTTTTCACTTAAATAATAAAATAAGATGGCAATTACTGGTGCTAAAATATAGCCCATATTAGAAACTAATAAAATAATAATAAATAATAATAAAGATATAAAAACCCTTAAATTAAGAATAGTTAAAGCTTTAACATGACTATTAACACCCATTAATTTTACTTTTTTATCTACTCTATCCAAAGTTCTTTTTGGATAAATCTTAGCAAATATACCCCTACTCATATCTTCACCTCTAAAACCCTACGAATAACAATTATATAAAGAATATATAAAATAATGATAAAAACAAATACCATAATTCCTATTGGTGAAGCAAAAAGCGGTGTAAAATAACTTGGATTTAAAAGAAATATAATAAGTACAAAAATAAATGGTAAAATACTTAAAAATCGAAAAACAAACCTAGAAGAACTAGTTAAACTATATAATTCATTACGAAGATTTTTCTTATCTAAAATAGATTTCTCTAATCTCGAAAAAACTTTGATAATATCTCCACCAGTTTTATTTAGAAGAGTTAAAGAAGAAGTAATATATTTAGCATCTTCTATCTTAACTCGCTCATAAAACCGCTTAAACACTACATCTAAGCTAAGTCCATAACTAATATCCAAATAAATTTTTTCAAACTCATCTTGAATAGGTCCATCTAACTCCGTTTTAACAATCTGTATTGCTTGCATAATATTTTTACCACTACCAAAAGCATTATTCATAATAATAATCGCTTTTAACAAATCTTCTTCAATTCTCTTTCTTTTTTGATTAAAACGAATATTTAAAAAGATATCTGGTAAAAAGAAAGCAAGTATCAGCATAACAAGCAAAATCATACCATCAAACTCTTGAAAATGAATAATAAGTGTAATGATTCCAAGCAAAAGAACTACAAAACTAAACAAAATTTTAATAGCAACATAGTATGTTCCATCTTTATTATTTCGTGCATCAATTGGGATAAAACGCTCATATTTTAATCCATACTTTCTAAGTAAGACCGAACGCTTACACCCCTTTGCCACCAAACGTACAAACTTTCCTACATAAAAACCAAACTTATCAAAGAAAGAAATATCATGATCCTTCACGCTTGTAATAGCAAAATCGGCAAGTCTTTTCTCCAAACTAAGTGTCCTAGACAAACGGATAAGATAGACTGCTACTGCTACTGGGATAAATAATAAAAGAATTTGTAAAAATCTAACTCCGTCCATCTATATTCACCTACCTTTATTTTTCTTCTGGATAAAAAATATCATCTAAATCATTAATACCTCTAGCTTTAATCTTTTTATAAACTTTAGGAACTCCTTTATATAAAATAAATTCCCCATCAACTTCCCCTTTATCAGTTAACCCTTTTTGCTTAAAAGCAAATATTTCTTTTAATTTAATTTCATCCCCTGAAAAATTTTCTAACTCAACAATACTTGTAACCTTTCTTCTTCCATCACTCATTCTCTCAATATTAACAATAACATCAATCGCACTAATAATATATTCTCTTACTGCCTTAATAGGAATATCAATTCCTCCCATTAATACCATTGTCTCTAACCTATTTAAAGCATCCGCTGGACTATTCGCATGTAGTGTTGTTAAAGACCCGTCATGACCAGTATTCATCGCTTGAAGCATATCAAAAGCTTCACTTCCTCTAACTTCCCCAACAATAATTCGATCAGGTCTCATTCTAAGAGAATTAATGACTAAATCTCGTATCGTTATTTCTCCTTCTGCCTCATAATTAACTGTTCTTGTTTCTAGGGAAATTACATGAGACTGATTAAGCTTTAATTCTGCCGCATCTTCAATCGTGATAATACGTTCATTATCCTGTATAAAACCACTTAATATATTAAGAAGTGTTGTCTTACCAGAACCAGTACCTCCACACACAATCATATTAAGTTTTCCCCGAACCGCAGCATCCAAAAATCTTGCCATATAAGGAGTTAGTGTACCAATACGTATTAACTCATCAATACTAGTCATATTCTCTTTAAACTTACGAATAGTAACAACTGGCCCTTTAGTTGAAAGTGGTGGAATAACCGCATTTATTCTCGAGCCATCCTCTAGTCTAGAATCCACCATAGGCATACTAGCATCAATTACTCTTCCCATTGGTTCAATAAGTCTTTGAACAGTCCTTATAATATGTTCATCATTAATGAATGATACACTTTCATCTTTAACTAATTGTCCATCAATTTCAATATATATTTCATCCGGACTATTAATCATAATTTCGGTAATATTATCATCTTCTAATAATTCTGATATTGGACCATATCCATTAATTTCATTATCAATCAAATTAAATAAATGACTTCGCTCTAAATTTGTTAAATCATATCCTTCAATAGTCTTATCTATCTCATCATTAATCCATTCTGTAAGACTTACATTACTAGGCATTTCATTATCAATTAAATTCTCAATAATTTCTGTTCTAAGTTTATCAAGTAATTTTTTATCCGGAAATATTTCATAATCACTAAGAACATTTTGCTTTCTTTCCCTAACCTTTATATCAAAAGCTTCTCTAAGCGTCTTCATGTTTTTCACCTTCTTTAAATATATCCGTACAAATACCCATTAATGTCGTATAATCTTTAGCAAAAAAACTAGAAGCTTTTTTATCTAAAGTAATAATTTTACCATTCATGACAATCGTATCCATATTCTTTATATAAAAATCTTTTGATAATACATAATCAATATTTGCTTTAATAATATTTTTAATATCATAAATACCAAAATAATTTTTAAAAGGAAAAATACTTTCATTCAAAATAACTTTATAATTATTTAAATTAAGATCTTTAAATATTGATATTAAACTTCGCATATTCTTGAGATCTAATGGATCATTTGTAACCATAAACAAAATATGATCCACCAAATCTAATGTTAAAATATTCGCATCCGTTAAATCATGCGTTGTATCAATTAAAACAACATCATAATTAAACACCGCTTTATCTAAAATTATTTCTACGTATTTCGGATCAATTTTACCTGCTTGTCTAGGATCTTTAGGACTAGCTAAAACATCAATCTTATCATCATATTTCGTAACATAATCACTAAATTCCCGGTATTGATTGTTATTATAGTCATAAGCTAAATGATAAATACTTTTTCCATTGGGAATATTTAAGGCTACACTAATACCTCCACCCGACAAATCAAAATCAATAATTAAAACTCGTTTATTAAGTACTTCAAATATACCTGCTAAATTAAGAGTTGTAATCGTCTTACCAACTCCCCCTTTAGCAGAGAATACACAAATACTCGTTCCTTTGTTATTCATAGTCTCATCCCTTTTTATTCAAATAATACTTTATCATTACCTTTAGTTCCCGTAATATCTACTTCTACCCGGTAAGTATCAAGTCCAATTATCGAACCAATTATACTATCTATCTCATATTCATTTTGTACTCTTATTTGATCTTCCTTTATTTCTACTTCCAAATTTTCTACCGGAATATCATTTTTTAAATATAAACTTTGAATCTTATCTATGCTTGCATCATCCATTACATCACTAATAATCGTTTTCGTAACTTCTCTTAATTTTGTATTCGCAAGAACTATACTTCCAACATCAATTACGAAAGCACAAAGCCCTAGCAAAATAGGAATCATTATCACAAACAATATCAAAGTTTGACCATTTTTATTCATTAGAAATACTCCTACTAACACTTATTTCATAAGGATTATCAAAAATAAGGTTTAATCCTGGTGTAATAATATCCACATCTTTAACTAAATAAAATATAGTATAATTATCTTCAGCTTTGATATCTAAACTAGCAGCTATATCTAGCTTATCTAAAATTTCCGAAGAAGAATCTCCAGCCTCATACATGGATACAACTTCACTCATAGCCCCCTCTAGCATGGTTTTATTATATAAAATTTTGCCCATATCAATTACCCCTAGAACAAGTATGAGAAAAATAGGTAAAATAATTATAAATTCCACTAACGCTTGTCCCTTCCTACTCATTCCCAAACACTCCTTATGGATTACTTTCCCCTGCCTCTTCTTCATCACCCTTACAATATCCTTCTCCTGGTTTATCACCCTTAATATATTCTTCATCAACCAAACTACAACTAGTCTTAGTTATCGCATCTTTAAGATAGCCACCAAAATAATTAACAAGTGCTATTGCAATAACACTTATTAGTGCAATAATTAGAATATATTCGACTAAAGCCTGGCCATTCTTATTCATAACTAATCCACCCTTATCATAAATAATGATATAATAAATTACCTAAAAAGTCAATTTAAAGAGCAAAAAACTTATCATATATTTTTAATTTTCGTGCTATAATTTATTAGGTGATAACCATGACTTTAACAACGAATAAAAATAAATATAACATAATTATAGCATCAAGCTTCCCTAAACGCTTATTTGGCTTAATGGGCAAAAAAGAAATCGATTATGGAATGCTTTTCCCTAAATGTAATTCTATCCATACTTTCTTTATGAAAGAAAACATTGATGTCGTTGGCTTAGATGAAAATAATGAAGTTATCTACAAATATGAAAACCTACCCAAAAACAAAATAATAAAAATTAATTATGAACGTAAAAAAACTAGCATCTTAGAATTACCTAAATATGCTAGCTCTAAAATAAAAGTAGGAACAATTCTTATATTTACGGAAGATTAAGCTCTTCCTTTTTTATTTTTTATAATCACTACTAAAATTACAACCACAAGAGCAATACTAGCTACTCCAATAATAATATAATTAACCTCTTTATTTGTTTCCTTTGAATTAGGCTCTTCTAAAGACAAATCAGCATCAAATGAAACACTATCAACAATTTCTTCTACTCTAGCTGTATCTTCACTACTAAAAGCCTCTGGCTTTTGTACTGTTATAGTATAGCCATAACCATTAACAATCGTATAATACTCTTGTAAATAAAAACCTTGATCCATATAATCTAATAAAATAAAAGGATAATCTGTACGATAAATTTCATAATTAGCATTCTGTTCATCAGCTAAAACTTGTCCTAAACGATTAATAAAAGCATCATCATAATTAGTTAAATTACGAATATCTTCTAATGCCACCCTCCGCACAAACAATTCAATATAATCCTCACTATCATAGAAGAACAAAACAGCATCTAAATACGCCTGGTTATTTTGAAAAGATTCATACATATATTCATAGGTTAACCCCAGGTCTTCTAATTCCGGATTATCTAAAATATTATCGGGAGTAAATACATACCATTCACTCTCATCAATCGTAATATTCATATCAATATTCTTTAATTCAAAAGTTGTAGCATACCCTAAAGTAGGTATTAACATAAGTAAAACAAATAATAAAACTTTTTTCATTCTCACACACTCTTTCTATAAACTATTCCTTAAACTCAAAAATATAATCACAAATTTGAACTTCATCTCCCGGTTTTGCTCCTAAACGTTCTAATTCTTCATCAACACCCATTCCTTTTAACTTCCTAGCAAAACGCATTACTGCTTCATCCTCATCAAAACGGGTCATCTTAAATAGTTTTTCTAATTCTGCACCTTCCAAAACCCATACATCATCAACTTTCGTAATCGTAAATGGTCGTTCATTCTTAAATTTATAAGTAACATGTCCCATCATTTCTTCATCCGTATACAATGCTTCATCACCTATAGTATCTAGCATGTCTGCAAGTATTTTCATTAATTCATCAAATCCTGTATTCGTAACACTACTAACTTGAACAATTAAAATATCTGGATAGTTTTTTCTAAACTCTTCTAAATTATGTTGGGCATTTTCTAAATCCATTTTATTAGCAATAACAATTTCTTTTTTGGAAGCTAGTTTCTCGCTATAATCTATTATTTCTTGTCGAATAACTTGATAATCTTGGATTGGATTTCGTCCTTCTTCTGCTCCCATATCAATAACATGAGCAAGTATTTTCGTCCGCATCGCATGTCTTAAAAACTTATGTCCTAAACCAACTCCCAAACTTGCTCCTTCAATTAATCCCGGTAAATCTGCCATAACAAAAGACCGTCCATCCCTTAGTTTTACAACCCCTAAATTAGGAGATAATGTTGTAAAATGATAACTAGCAATCTTAGGAGTAGCCGCACTAATCATCGATAAAATGGTCGATTTTCCCACACTCGGAAGTCCAACTAAACCAACATCCGCAATCATTTTAAGTTCGACTTTTAGCGTCTTTTCTTCTCCAGGTTCCCCTAATTCGCTAAACTTAGGAGCTGTATCACTCTGTGTTCGAAAAGCACTATTACCACGTCCTCCTCTACCACCTTTGGCAACTACAACTTCCGCATTTGCTCCCACTAAATCAGCGATAACTTGATTAGTCTCACTATCAATAACCGTAGTACCCTCCGGAACTTTAATAATAACATCTTCCGCATTTGCTCCATTCTTATTAGAACCTTTACCATTTTCTCCCTTCTTACCTTTAATAATTTTCATATATCTTAGATCAATTAAAGTTTTTAATCCTTTATCCACTTGAAATATTATGCTGGCTCCCTTACCACCATTTCCTCCATCAGGTCCTCCCATAGGAACACACCATTCTCTTCGAAAAGAAGTACAACCATCTCCACCTTTTCCAGCTTCTACTTTAATCGTTAATTCATCTACAAACATGTCCATCACCTGTCATAATGATACCATAAAACAAAGAAAAAAGGAAGAATTCCTCTTCCTATTCATTTAAAATACTAACACTAACTTGACTAGATACTACAAAATTAAGTCTTGGATCATCATTTTCAATTAAAATTGGTACATTATCATACTCACCAGCAGTATAACCAGTTAGATCTACATAAGCATTTATATCGGATGCATCAATTTCATCAATAACGGATTGAACACCACGAACTATAACCGAAATAGACTCAGTACCAACAATATTTGCTGTATATCCACTTGCTAAATTACGACTAGAAACATTAGATATTTCTATTTCCTTTTGTCTTTCATCACCAAAAGTAACGGTAATACTAGCATTTGTCTCACTTAAAGCTCGAACACCAGTTGGACGTGTAATAGTTACATTATAATTTCTTGTACTATTAGCACCTTCTCCATCTACATTAATCGTTACCGGAACACTAGATATATCGGTAATCTCTTCTTCATCACCATAAATAGTAACTGAATAAGAATTTTCATTATTAATTAGAATCGATGCAATAGCTTTACCTGTAACTAAATTACCAGTTGTTCTAACTTGTAATGGCACACTCTTAGAATAAGTATCCAAAGTTATTGTAGCAGATAAAGTTGTAGGTACAATCTCAATATTGTTTATTACTTCACCATTAGCATCATAAGCAACAAGTCTTATATCATCAACTGTATAAGTACCAACATTGGTTAATGCCTCATTACTTAAATCAATTAAAGCTTTAACAGATGCAATATTGTTAATAGCATCCTCGCTACCCTTAACAACAACTTCTGAACGACTTAACTCAACGGATTCAACACTCAATTCTTCACTTAAATATTGTTCATTAATTAAATCATAATCTATATCTTTAGTTACACTAATCTTATCTTTTATCGTAACCGTAACATAAGAAGGATCTAATTTATAATCAATTGAATCAATCGATTTAGTATAAGATAGATATACTCGGTACGCTGATTCTCTAGCCTCATAATCGGATAAATCCAAAATAACATTATTCGTTCCTAACTGTTTAGCTAAATATATATCACTTTTTCTTCCAATTAAGACAATATCAACTGTCTCTGGAATACCCTCTACTACATAAGCTTCTTCATTATAATTAACCGTAACTGGAACATTGGTAATGACTTCTGCTTCTGACTCTACTAAAGTAATAACTCTAGAATCAATTAATAAAAACATAACTACCGCTAGTATTAAAGAAACATAAATCATAAAGTTTGGCCTATTAAAAATGTAATCTAACTTAATATTTTTACTACGTAAATACTCTCTTATATTAAAGATAAGCCTACTAATTGGTGTAACAATAATTTTATCAATCACCCGATATATAGCGGCAAAAAAACGTCCTATTGCTTTACCTAACTTCTTCATTATTCTTCACCACCACTTCTTTTTTCTTCAGCTTCATAGAATACCTCAGGTTTAGGATTTAAGGCATCAATTAAAACCATTCTAAACTCATCAATCGTAAGATTATAATGTAATTCTCCATCTACGGCTACACTAATACGACCAGATTCTTCTGATACAACCAAAGCAATCGCATCAGACTCCTCGGCAATACCTAAAGCTGCTCTATGACGAGTTCCAAGTCTTTTGGAAATAGATGGATTCATACTAGTTTTAAATACAGCTCCCGCTGCTGTTATTCTATCTCCTTGTACAATTACTCCACCATCATGAAGTGGTCCATTAGGGAAGAATATTGTTTCAAGTAAATCACTTGATAAGTCAGCATAAATCTTTGTCGCTGGTTCAATATATTCTTGCAAAGATATTTCTCTTTCAATAACAATTAATGCTCCAATCCGATTACGTTTGAAATATTCAATGGATTTCATAATCTCAAATACTACTTTTTCTCTTTCATCAATTGTAAGTATCTTATGTCTTCCAAGAAGTTGTGTTCTTCCAATAGATTCCAAAACACTTCTGATTTCTGGTTGAAATATTACAATAATTGCCAGTGGTCCCCATTCTAAACAATATTGAAGAATTACTCCAACAGTATACAAATCTAGTAAATCACTTAAAAGCTTAATTACTAAAATAAGTAATACTCCCTTAAAGATAAGTACCATCTTAATATTATTTTTAATATTTTTTAGTATAAAATAAAATACTAGCCAAACAATTCCAATATCAATAATTTTCGTTACGATATCCCATATATTAGCTAAACTCATAATTTCACCTTCCTACATGCTTATTTATTATATCAAAAAAGTGGATGATAATCTAGTTCTTAATGAAGTGATTACATCTGAGCTTTAAACATTCGCGTTAAAACAGTTATTAAATCCCCATCAACCACTTTACTAACATAGGTATCAAATCCACTCACATGTTCTGCTAAAATAACTATTTTAGTAGAAATAGCATTTCTATTTTCATCTAACCCCATAGCTAAGAAATATTTCTTACCATAATACATTGCTTCTTTTAACACAATATACTGCTCTTTATTTTCTAACACAATAATATAATTAATTTTAAGCCCCATAACTATGACCTCCCATCTCACTAACTGTTGTCGCAGGTATCATCTCTACTACTTTAATAAGAGGTTCTTCTTTCGTTGGCTCATTATCAAATAATCCATCAATAGGCGCTTCTACTTGATTTTCTTCTTCTTTCTCTTCTTTAATAGGTGCATCTACTTTCGTATTAGCTAAAAGCATCTCAATTTGATCATATATCTCATCTGGTGTTCTATCATACTTCCTACAATTTTTAATTTGCTTAATTTCATCATTAATTTTCTTCAATTTTTCTTTATCTTGCTCTTCTTCTATATAATCCTTAGATGCTCCATCAAATAAAGCCATACGATTTAATTCTTCTATTTCTTCTGTTTTCTGTGTTATATCTTGATTATAACGTTCTAATAATTTTTCTAAACGATTCGAACTCTTAATCTTAAATAATAAATCTTTCTTATAATTATCTAAAATATCATTCATCGCATCTTTTTCTTTTTCTTTCTTCAAAATAGCATTTTCTAAATTAGTTTTTGTCTTACGAGACTTAGTATTATCTTGAAGTAAAGTTTGATAATCTTCTATCTCTGAAGAAATATTTCTAATTTCTTCTTCTAAGCCACCTATTAAAGGGCTTAAATCCTCACCTATTTCTTGTTCAATCTTTTTATTTTCTTCTTGATACTGCAAAATAAGAGCTTTTTCTTTTTCTAATTCTTTATTTAAATATTCTATCCGTTTTTGGGCTACATTACTACTCATACCAGCATAATTTTTACTATCAATATAGTTTGCAAGTTCTGTTCTTTCAGCTTCCTTTTTTTCTAATTCTTCATCCAATATTTGCTTATTCGTAATATCCATAAAAGGTTTAGCTTTAACAATCGTAACTAATTCTTTAATCTTCTTCAAAGCTTCTGTAAAATCATTATTGGCAATCAGTTCTTTAGCATCCATCCCAATCATATTTGGATCAGTCAAATATTCTAAACGTCTTTTTTGTAAGCTTACCAATGATTCATTTAAAGAATTTAAACGTTCTTCATCATGACTCTTTAAATCTTCATCAATATAAGCATTTGGATTACCCAAATTATCTTCTATCTCTCTAAGTCTAGCACTATCACTATTCTTTTTATCAGATAATTCTTTTAAAGCTTGTTCATGAACTTCGAGTTCCCTTAAAACTTCTTGATATCTTTTATCTTTTTTAGCCAGTTCTTGTTTCAAACTTTCCATCGCCATATTCTCTTGTTCTACAATACTTTGATAAGCACTATCTAATTTTCCACTTTTACTTTCAAGCAAAGAGATATATTCTTTATTCTTTTCTATTCTATCCTTTAAAGCAATAACATCATCATGCGTTTTAGCTTCTTCTTTTTTAACATCATTTAGCCTTAACTGAATATCTTTAATCTTTCTATTTAGGCGACTAATCTTTGATTTCAAACTAACTTCAATATTTTTATCTACAAGTTCACTAGAAGCATTAAAATAACGAGTATCATTCATCATACCCTTTAAATCTTCTATTTGTCCTTTTTTATCTTGAATTTCTTTATTAATATCTCTAAGTTCTCCTTCAATATCAAGAGTATTTAAAGTAGAACCTGCCATTTCTATTAATAAATCAATATTATTAAATATATCTGTGTGCATAAATACTAGCCACCCACCATTTCTTATTCTAATATAATGTTATCACATCTTGAATAATTTTACAAGAAAAAAAGGACCTTAGTTTCCTAATATCCTTTCTTCTTATAATACATAAATAATTCTTTAAATCGATTATAATGTACAATTTCTCTTTGTCTTAAAAATAAAAGTATCCTTATAACATCATCATCATCTGTTAAATTAATTAAGTTTTCATAAGTAGCTCTAGCTTTTTGTTCAGCAGCCATATCTTCCATAATATCAGCGAGTGGATCTCCAGTTACAGCAAAATAAGTCACTGTAAAAGGTACTCCTGAAGCATCCGTTGGATAAACACCTTTACCATGATCAGCATACATTGAACCAAGTCCGGCATCTTCTAATTCTTTTATAGTAGCATCTTTCGTTAACTGATGTACCATACTAGCAATCATTTCACAGTGTCCTAATTCTTCAGTTGCTATATCATTTAGTAAAGCTTTACCATAATCATCAGGCATACTAAATTTTTGTGAAAAATAACGCATAGCCGCCGCTAATTCTCCATTAGCTCCACCAAACTGCGTAATTAAATATTTAGCCATTTTTAAATCTTTTTTCTTAATATTTACTGGATAATTAGTGTGTTTCAAATACTTAAACATACATACTACCCCCTCGTGTTTCCCATGGCCAAGGACTATTAATCCAATCAAACTTTTGCCCCTTAACTTCATTAACTTCTAATGGTCCATACTTATTTACATATTCATTACACAACTCTTTTTCTTCCTTTACATATTTCTTAAATAAATCCAGCATTCCTTTATTATCAGGATGTAAATCTAAATATAAATTTAAATCGTTTATTGCAAAAGAATAAGCCATAACTTGATAAAGCAATCTTTCTTTATCATTACTAGGATTTAGCTTAAAATAAGTAAGATTCTTATATGGTTCATATTCATCTTTAAACATATTACCTCGCAAGAAACCTTCCATAGGACTTACTACATTTAAAGTACGACTAAAATCTACATCCGGAATAAAAAAAGCCATATTAATATCAAAATCATTATCTTCAAATAACACTTCAAATTACCTCCTAAAGTATACTATGAAGATACTTAAATAATGACTAGACAAAAACCCAAAAGAAAAGAATAACTTAAAGTTATTCATAATTGTAAATATTTTGTATATTTACATTTGATTTACGAAACTAATCTGAATGGGTCAGATGTTGTTCCAGAACCAGTTATTGGAATATCAGAACGTAAATTTATGACTGGTCTGACACCCCATATACCATCTACACCCCAATAGTCTATGAGCCCACCACCCGAATACACAACAAATACGAAAGCGACACCGTAATTCTCAAAGTAATACGGAGACATAGTCCAATAATCGATTCCCACATCTAAATAACTATTTCCATTTCCTGCTAATACATATTCATCACTTGTTAGTAATCCTATTGAATTTGGCATTTTTCCATTATCTTTTGATAATAAATCTTCACTATTACATTGCAAACTAGCACCTACATTAATTCTATCATATGCTGCATAATATATTATATCACTGGAATTAAAATTATACCCACTTGCCATGTTCCGATCACTACAGAAACCTATTCCCGTATCAATGTACTGTTCTTCGTAACTTGCTAAATTACCATTATACCAGTTATTTAATGTATTCATTATAGTACTGTTTGTTCCATATCCATGTTGGTTTGTTCCATCATACACTAGTCCTACATACGTTTTATTATTATTTGAACTATTGAATGTACTTGTCCCGATTTGCGTTCCTTCTCCAGTTTCGTTTGCACTAGTTCCTTGATAGATCATTCTAATTGATCCATCTCCATTAATTCGTATTACCCGCCAGTAAAATCTTGCAAACTGTATCCAGTTATTTGGTTTCCCTGTATAATAATAACTTGTTCCACCGGTCCAATCTGTTGTCTCTCCTGTGGGTGGATTGGCACTTGCTAATATATATCTTCCAGCATTCACTCCAACTATTACTTCTTTATTTTGACTTTCAGAGACATTTCCTGCTGCACCTTCAACCCTTACACTTACGATATGGACATCATCTTTTTGTAGTCCTTCAAAAGTATAAGTATTATCTTCTAATCTTATTTCTTCATCATCATCTAATTTAAAATAATAGTAAAATATTCCCACGTTATCTGTTGCTGTCTCCCTAGATTACATATTTAATTTTACAAATAATTACAAATATGAATTATCTAAAGAGATAAACAAAAATATCATGGCTAATAGACTAAAAGAATTTCGGAAAGAAAATAAAATTACTCAAAATAAATTATCTGAATTATTAAAAACATCACAATCTACTATTGCAGACTATGAACGAGGAAAAAACTATCTTCCTACCCCCTTTTTATATACCATTTCCAAAAAATACGGCATTTCTGCCGATTATCTTTTAGGTAAAATAGATGAGCCTAAATATTTAACAAAATAAAAAGATAGTATCATACTTATATACTACTATCTATTTCCAAGAAATTATCTTTTAATTTCATTTTTAATATTTCCATTGTTTTTTCATAATTATAATCTATAACCATTAAAGGAAAAGTACTCAAAACATATATCTGATGCTTTTCTTTTTTTAAATCTAATTGCGTTTGTAAAATATTTAAATAGTTAATATCTTTACTTTTAGAATTAGTAATTATTTGAGCTTTATTATAGTTTTGCATAATAATATAGCATAAATCTCTATTAGTAATTTTATTTTTCTTTAAACAAGTAGTAGTGTTTACCATTCTTTTATAACTACTTCCTTTAAAGTTATTTAAAGAAACCAACCTTTGATTATAATTATTATCAGGTAATGCCTCTAAATGATAATAAGATTCCACCATTGGATAATTAATATATAATTTACCCAATTCTGTTTCATTATTAAAGATATTTAATAAATCTAATATTACCTCATCAGAATATTTATGATAATGTGGTTCAAAATCAAATATTAAATATATAGCACTAAAAGCATTTTTAGATAAAACATTAGAATCAATATGTAATCCTTTTTCATATCTTAAATAAGAAACCAAATCATCATATTCTCCATTTTTATATGCTTCATATAGCTCATAAATAGGATTAGCAAAAGGAACAATTTCATAATCGGCTCCTACTAAAGATAGTAATCCATGACTAGCACTTCCGAGTATTCTAGGTTCTTCCAATTCACCTTCAACTACTAACAATATCTTACTTTTCAAATTCTCCTCCAAGCATCATTTTTTCCAAATTATGTGCCTGTCTAATAGTCTTATTTGTACTATCAGCAAAACTACTAATTTTACCATCATCTAATATAGCATAACAATCAGGTCTCATAATCTCATTAGAAATCAAATAAGTATTATGACTTGTTAAAATAGATTGAAATTCTGTTTTATCATTAACATATTTTAATATAAAAGAAGATAAATCATAATGATAGAAAGCGTCAAATTCGTCTAAAAAAACAAATGAAATATTTTTTGTTCTATTCATCCAATAAAAGAACAACCATAAAGATTTAGTCCCCGTAGAAGCTACCAAATCAAAACGTGCTTTATAATTTTGATACTTAACCCCTATAACTTTCCTACCATTACCATCCATTTCACATAAACTATAATCTTGTCCACATTCTTTTAAAAACTTCTCAAATTTAGTAAGTAAACGATTATTAATAACAAAATCATTTAAATCCTCACCATTAGCCATTACACCAATAAATTCATTAGATTTCAAACTTCTAAACCATAACATATTATTAACAAAATCCATCAATAATTTAACTGTACTATCTTGTTCCCAATATAAAGTATTATTATAAATAAATTTTAAAACAGACATGTCTTTATTACTTCTTTTTTGAATATCAATTGTTTGTGCTTCTTTAATATTATTTTCATATTTATTAGTAACATAATTATATTTAAATAATAATTTATCATCTTCTTTTAATTCTTCATACAATAATCTTCTTTGATTATTTTTACTATAAGTATAGACAACATTTTTGTTAGCTAGAAAAAATTCATAGCTAAATTCTACTTTATCATCTACATAATCACCATTAATATAATAAGTATATAAAAGATTATCCATTCCCGAATTATCCGTTAAATGACATGTTATATCCATTATGGCAGCTCCTAAATTGCTTTTTCCTGAATTATTAGGTCCATAAATAAGCAATTTATTAATTAAGTTTTTTTGTATTAAATGAGAGTTAAAGCCATAATCTCTAACCTTTGATAAATCCAAAACTAACTTATTTTTAAAATTTTTAAAATTTTTTACACTAAACTTTTTTAACATAAAATTCACTTCCATTTATATTATATCCTTTCAAAGAGTTTTTTACAACACCTAATGTAATTTTTTTACACTAAATAATATGCTACAAAACAAAAAGAAGTACTAAAAAATTACTTTGCTCTTTTTGTACTTCTCTTCTTTTTATTAGTTGTAGACTTCTTTGTAGTACCACTCTTTTTAGTAGTTTTACCACTTGACTTTCTAGTACCACTCTTACTAGAAGTCTTTTTATTTGTATTCTTCTTTTTTGCTGATGTAGAACTCTTTGATTTAGAAGATGAACTAGTCTTCTTACTTCCTGATTCACTAGTAGTATTAGTCTTTTTAGCAGTATTACTACTTTTATTCGACTTATTATTGCTCTTTTTAGTAGTTGAAGTTTTCTTAGAACTACTAGTAGTTTTTTTCTTACTTTCTTTATTAAGAGATTCTACTTTCTTTTCTTCTTGTTTTTCTTTTATTTCTTCTTGAACTACAGATGCTTCTTCTGTTTCCGTATCAACAGGTATTTCTTGAGACTCTACTTTTATTTTAACCGGTTCTAATTCTTTTACATCTACTCTCTTTGATTTTACTTCCTTCATAAATAAAGTTCTAATAAGCGGTAAAGATGCAAGCTTCTTTTTAAACGTATCAAAATCAAAATTAAACTCTTTTTTAACTTTAGACTTAGATATTTTTTTCTTTTCTTTAACAGGAAGAACTTCTACTTTTACTTCTTCTTGAACCCTAGTTTTCTTATTTTTAGTTAATTTCATATATAAGAAAGTAATTCCAATACAAAATAAAGTTATAAAATAAGCTGAAATTAAAGCGATAAAAAATATATCAATTGGATCAAACTTCCCCATATATACCTACTCCTTTATTATTAAACTTCTTCTATACTAGGACTATAAGAAACTATTTCTAATTTAACATCATTTCTAACTAAATAAATAGTTCCTTCTGTATCATATCCTAAATCTTCTTTATATTCATAATTCATTTCTACTTTTATAGCATCTACTTCTTCATCATTCAATGTAAAAGTAGTATCTTCTGTATTTACAACTTCTACATTTGTAATTTCTGGTAAATCTTGTATTCTATCACGATAAGTATTATCAATTACATCCCGATAAATAGTATCTTGAGCTTTTAACCGGAAAGACTCAACACTACTACTTAAAATATATTCTAAACTTCCTACATCATACTTATTAATTTTATTCTCTAACGTATAAAAATCAATTACAAAAAGTTTAGCTAAAGCTTCGGCATAAGCGTGATAATCTATTTCTAGAGCTTCTAATATATTTTCTAATTCACTGAAAACTTCTTTCATGTAATCAGTATCCCTATCATCTAAAGTATATCCATAATCACTAATATTAGATATAACACTAGTTACATTTACTTCTCTTTTTTCTTCTTCATCATTATAAAATATTCGAAGTACTCCTAAACTTATAACTCCCAATAGTAAAACACCAATAACTATTAATCCTACTTTATATTTCTTTCTCATTCGCTAGCCTCATTTTCTTTCATTTCACTAACCCTATCCCCTTCATTTTTAATTAAATCATGAACAATTATCGCATTCGATACATCTAATACTTTTTCTGTTTTATCAAGTAAATTAGAAATATAATCACTTGATAACTCAGCTCCTTCCGAAATAACTTTGTATTGACTTTCGGAATTATTATAGTAAATCAAATTAGTTAAGAAATTACCATTAGGGAATACCACATAATTATCATCTTTAATATTAAATATATCATGACCCATTGCAAATTCATTTTCTATACCAAGCATATTACCAAGTGTTGGCATAACATCATACATACCCATTACATAATCTACTTCTCCATGAAGCCTGCGACGTAATGATTCATTTTTTGTCCAAATAATAAGTGGTGTATTCTTATTAAGTTCATGATCATATTCATCATAAGCTACATAAGTTGGATCATCTTCACTTTTAAGTTCTCCAGTCTTATAATCATAATTATATAAATAATTAATTTCATTTCTAGATAATTTAGCATCATGATCCCCATATAATACAAAGACTGTATTATTAAAATATTCTGAATTATTGACATATTGGAAGAACTCACCTAAAGCTGCATCTGCATAATGACTACTCATAATATAATTACCAACATCTGTACCATACAAATAATTTGTTGTTACTTCACTGCATTCTCCAGTTTCTTCATCACATTCTTCAAAAGTAGTCGACATATCGTATTCCCCATACTTATCTAGGAAGGTAAATGGTGAATGATTAGATAAAGTAATAACGGTACCCATATAATTAGTACCAGTTGCTTCTATTCCTTCAATAATTGGCACTACTTGTTCAAAGAACTTCTTATCACTAATACCTAAATTAATATATTCTAAATTATTAGGATCATTAGCATCTTTATTATAAGTATAACTTTCTTCAAAATACATTTCATCATATCCAAATAAAGGGTGTACTGTTGCTCTATTCCACATTGAAGCATAATTACCATGCATACTAAATGTCGTATATCCTTTTTCTTTTAATAGTTTTGGTATAGTAATATATTCTCTGTCATAATAAGAAGTAAATACTGCCCCACTAGCCGCAGGCATTAAACTAGTATTTAAGGTAAACTCGGTATCACTAGATGTTCCAATACTAACTTGGGGATAAAAACGAGAGAAAAACATTCCTTCACTAGCAAGCTTATTTATATTTGGTGTAGCTTCTACCCCATTAAATGTTAAATCCATAAGATAAGTCTGCATACCTTCCATATGAATAAAAACAACATTATACCCTTCAAGTATATCAGTGTACTTATTATCACCATCATACATGTCAATATCTTCACTTGTAAAATAATCTATAAAACTTTGAGCAGCTTCTTCATAACCAAATAAGCTACTAAATTTAGGCGTTAATGTTTGAATTAAATCATTAATTTGATATAAAACTAAACCAAATCTTTCAACAACATATACTCTATTCCATTGCTTAGCAAGTCTTGAATAATCTGTACCTGTTGCTGTAACAAAAGTATAAGCTAAAAAAAGACATCCTACTAAAAGTGTAACCGTACACATTTTCTTTCCTTTTTCCACAACACTCATAAAATTATAATAAGCTGTACGAAGTAATTTTTTATGAATAAAATAAAATACAAAAGGAAATAAAATATACATCAAATCAGTTAACTTTAATCTATCAAAAACCGAACTCATAACTGTTTCTGTTTGTCCCGCTGTACCAAGTTCGCCAAAAGAAGCAAAAGAAGTATAAAATGTATAATAAACAGAATTAATAACTTCCATCGCTGTAAATACAATTAAGACAATCAAAAAATAACGATACTGATTTTTAGGTTTTACTAAATAACCTAAAGATCCTATCATAAGTACCAATGCCAAATCTGAAATAAAAGCTTCAAAACTCCACATATTATCAATCGTAAAGCCTCGAACTAGCATTAATCCAACCATAGCAATAACAACATACGTCAAGAATAAACGATTCGTAGCTATATATTCAATAATATTTTTTCTAATTTTTCGAAAAAATAATTTTATCTTTTCTTTCATGGCATCACCCTTCTTCAGACATAATTATATAATAAATTATAGATTTTTGCAATTTTTCCTTGCATTTAAGTGTATAATTTGATAATATATTTATGCATGCAGGTGTAGTACAGCGGTTGTTGGGTATTAAACAGGGTAACGATTGTTGGGTATTAAACAGGGTAACGATTGTTGAGTATTAAATAAGGTTATGCAGGTGTAGTACAGCGGTTAGTATGCGACCTTGCCAAGGTTGAGACGGCGGTTCGATTCCGCTCACTTGCTCCATTGGGAAATCTGTTCGAACTTTATGTTTGAACTTAACATATAGAATATCAATTTCTAAAAGAAGTTGATATTTTTTTGTGTTTAAGAAAGGACAGATTTATAATGATTAATATTATTAGTAAAGAAATACCTATTGAGAAAGATTTAAAAAAGAAAATCGAATTTATATGTGATTTTTGTAATACTACTCCTATTTTTATAAATGGTAGTATCAAAAAGATTGAACATACTAATTTATCTTATATTGAACCTCATAGAATAATTATCAATGGAATAAATTTTCTAGCATTTAATTATTCAAAATCTCTTTATGTAGGAAATTTACAAAATAATATTGAATTTAATGAACTTGAAGATTTTATAAAATCATTTAATTAATTTATCGTTTTTATCAAATATATCAACTTCTCTTT
>DVJF01000025.1 GCA_018716965.1 Candidatus Caccenecus avistercoris
AAAGAAACCATAAGCAAAAATTATTATAATATAAAGTGAACTATTTTCAAATTTTAGACAATAAAATACTAGATAATATGGCATATCTAGTGTTTTTAGTTCACATTTTATTTAAGTTCACTTTATCAAGATAATGTGAACTTTCACATTATACTAATCAAGCTATATTAAATCATTTATCAACAAGAGAATTAGAAGAAATAATTAAAAGCAAAGCCTATAATAGATTGTCTTTCAAAGATAAAGAAAATATAAAACTCATTGAAAATAATAATAAAAATAATTTAACTATTGAAGATATGATTAAAGATCCTATATTAATTAAAGTAGATAGTAATATAAATAGATTAGATGAAAAGGCAATACATAAATATATCATTAATATGTTAGAAAATAGATTTTTAGAACTAGGTACAGGATTTACTCTTGCTGGTCATGAATATAAAATTATGATTAATAATCACACTTATAAAATAGATTTATTATTCTTTAATTATTTATTAAATGCTTTTATAGTCGTAGAATTAAAAACAAGAGAGTATAATCCCAAAGATATAGGACAATTAGAGTTTTATGTTAATTATGTAGATAAAAATATAAAATTAGCTAATCACCAAAAAACAATTGGATTATTAATTGTGAAGAAAAAAGATAAATATGTTATTGAATATGTAACGAATGAAGATATATATGTTACGACTTATAAACTTGTATAATCATAAATATTTCCTAAATATGTAATATCGATGTTTTAAATCTTGTATTTAAAACTAAGACAATATTGGGACAGGATCTTCCTGTCCTTTAGTATTCGACAAAACTAGACAAAACCTTACAAAATTATCCCCTAGTATAAATAGCGTATGTATTTTATACTAATAAATATCAGGGGGATTATATGATAGAACAAGAATATTATAAGCAAATAGAAGAGTTAATTGAAACTTATGAAATAAATAATAAAGTAAGATACATACAAGATAATCATGAAAAATTACTTACTAATTGGACAATTGGCAAATTACTAGTAGAAGCTCAAGGTGGTTTAAATCGTGCTAAATATGGTGATGGATTAATTAAGAAATGGGCTAAAGATTTAGAAACAAATTATGGCAAAAAATATAGTTATAGAGAATTACAAAAAATGCGTAAATTTTATTTGGTATTTCCGAATTTGCCGACAATGTCGGCAAATTTATCTTGGTCTGTAATGGTAGAATTATTTTCATTGAAAAATGAAGGTGAACGTGTTTACTATATCAATCAAGTTATATTAAATAATTTATCAGTTAGAGAGTTAAGAGAATTAATTAAAAGTAAGGCTTATGATAGATTATCTTTCAAAGATAAAGAAAATATAAAACTCATTGAAAATAATAATAATGTAAATTTAACTATCGACGATATGATTAAAGATCCTATTTTAATTAAAACTAATCAGGAAATAAATCATTTAGATGAGAAAGCTTTACATAAATATATCATTAGTATGTTAGAAACACGCTTTTTAGAATTAGGCACAGGATTTACTCTCGCCGGACATGAATATAAAATCATGATTAACAATCATACTTATAGAATAGATTTATTATTCTTTAACTATCTATTAAATGCTTTTATAGTCGTAGAGTTAAAAACTAAAGAATATAATCCTAAAGATATTGGACAATTAGAGTTTTATGTTAATTATGTAGATAAAAATATAAAATTAGATAAACACAATCAAACAATTGGTTTATTAATAGTTAAGAAAAAAGATAAATATGTAATAGAATATGTAACGAATGAAGATATATATGTTACTACTTATAAATTGGTATAGTATAATGACAGCTATAAATAGTCATTCAATTAAATAAATTAAAACTTACTAACAAAAATCGACAGTTTTCTTACAGTAAACATGATAAGATAATATTGTGATGTTTATGGATAGCGAAATTATTTATAAGGAAATTGGAAAATTAGTAAAAAAAGAACGCAGAAAAAAAGGAATAACACAAGAAAAGTTAGCCGAACTAACTAGTTATTCCTTATCTTTTATTGCTAATATTGAATCAAATACCCATCAATCTTTTTCTATTCATACTCTCTATAATATTGCAAATGCTCTAAATATTTCTATTCATAATCTAATTCCTGATAAACCCATAGATAAAAAAGAATATCAATTATCTTGTAGTAATTGTAAATATATTGTTAATATCCCTAAAGAATTAGGAAAGTTAACAGAAGATATTACTCTCATAGCAAAAGATATTACATTCACCTGCCCTAATTGTGAAAAGAAAATATTAAAAATAAAACAATAGCGATTTCTTACTATTGTTTTATTTTTAATTCTTCTATAATAAAAGGCATTATATCTCCATCCAAAACTTTCTCTGGATCGGTATCTTCATATTTAGTTCGATGATCTTTTACTAATTTATAAGGCTCTAATATATAACTTCTAATTTGACTACCAAAATCAATGTTACTAACATCTCCACTTACTTCTTTTTTTAATTTTTCTTGTTCTTTTAATTGCTGTTGATAAAGTTTATTTTTGAGTAACTCCATGGCTATTTCTTTATTACGCAGTTGACTACGTTCCGTCTGACAAGTAACAACCGTTTTTGTTGGCAAATGAGTAATTCTAACCGCTGAATTGCTAGTATTTACCGATTGTCCTCCAGCCCCACTAGAATGATATACATCAATCTTTAAATCTTCATCTTTAATGTCAATGGCAATATTTAGATCAAATTCCGGAGTAACATTAACAGAAGCAAAAGAAGTATGTCGTCTTTTATTAGAATCAAAAGGACTAATTCGAACTAACCTATGTACTCCACTTTCATTTTTTAAATACCCATAAGCATAGTCTCCAACAACATGGAGAGTAACACTTTTAATACCTGCTTCTTCCCCATCTTGATAATCAATAATTTTATATGTATAATTATTTTTTTCCAAAAATCTTTCGTACATCCGAAGTAACATACTTGCCCAATCACAAGACTCTGTACCACCTGCTCCCGGATGAATCTCTAAATAACAATTGTTACCATCATATTCACCATTCAAAAGGGTATCTATCTCTAATTCTTGTACTTGTACTTGTAATTTTTCTATATCAGTTATAGATACTTCTTCCATTGTTGACAATTCTATCATAATATCCACTTGATCTAATAAATCTTGATAAGTCTTAAGTTTCTTTTGAATATTTTTTAATTGTTGATAAGTCTTATTAGCATAGTTAACATCACCCCAAAAATCCTCTTTTTGCGTGATTTCTTCTAACTTTGTTTTTTCTTGTTCTAATGATGAAACGTCAAAGAGACCTCCCAAGATCTAGTATTTTCATCTTTAAATTATTTAGTATTTCTTTATTATCCATTTTTAATCCTTTCTAATATATCTCTAGCCGCTACTAAACCTGTAGAAGCCGCTACTACAATATTACCAGCTTTTCCAGCTCCATCCCCAATAAAATAAATATCCTCACTCTTTAATTTAAAATGATTATCTGTTTCTATTTCATTACTAAAAAACTTAATCTCTGGTCCATATAATAATGTTTCATCATTATTAACACCCGGAATAATTTTATCTAGTTTTTCTAACCCCTCTAAAATATTTGTAACAATCCGATGTGGTAAAACAAGTGCTAAATCTCCTGCTACACAATCTTTAAGTGTTGGCTCAACAAACCCTTGATTAATACGATGCCAAGTAGAACGTCTACCACTTCTTAAATCTTTTAATGATTGAATAATTGGTTTAGAGTCTCCTAATACATTAGCAATTCTTGCAATCGACTCTCCATATAATCTGGTATTCGTAACTGGTTCTGTTAAGTGTACTCGACTAATAAAAGCAAAATTTGTATTATTAGACTTAATATCTTTTAAGGCATGTCCATTAACACATATGTATCCATAGTAGTTTTCTTTAGCTACAAATCCCCCAGGATTCGTACAAAAGGTCCGTATTTCATCACTATAAGTATTTGTCCGAATAAATATAGTTGGATCATAAATAACATTTGTTATCGCATCCATTATCTCTTTTCTAACCTCTACCCGAACCCCTATTTCAATACTTTGTGATGTATAAGGTATATGATATTTATCAGCTAATTCTTGAACCCATTTAGCACCCGTTCGTCCTGGTGCTACAACTACTTTTTTAGCCGTTATTTTACCCTGCCCATAAATAATTTCATAACCATTTTTAATAGAAACAATATCTTCTACATCTGTATTCTCATACAAAGTAACACCATTTTCTTCTAAAAAAGCACAAAAATTATCAATATATTCTGGTAAATGATCACTTCCTAAATGTTTTTGTCTAATTAAAAGTAGTTTAGCCCCAAGAGTTGCTACTTTTCTTTTTATTTCTAATGCTTCATCCATATTACTAGGATAAACTTGACTATCCATTCCAAATTTCGTAAATATCTCTTCTGTATCCAAAATTAATTTATCTGCTTCACTCTCACTCATATATTTAAATAAATCACTTTTACCAAGCCTTGGAATAAAATTAAGTTTACCATCAGAAAACGTTCCTGCTCCCCCATAACCAGATAATATCCGGCACGGATTACAATTAACACACTCTGTTTTATATTTATTCATCGGACAAAATCTAGTTTTCACTTTTTGCCCTTTATCCATCAAAGCAATTTTTAAATCTTTATTTTTTGTAATAAGTTCATAAGCTGTAAATAACCCAGCTGGCCCAGCTCCAATAATTACAACATCATAGTTCATATATATCACCAATAATATTTTACTACATTTTCAAAAAAGAAAAAACTATTTATTAACAATAATCAAATTGGATAGCAAATATTACCAACCGTCAAAATATGAAAAAAGCTAACACATGTTAGGTTAACATCCTATAATAATTCTAAATACTTCTTTAACATTTCTATTTCCAATTTAGTTATTAATTTAATAAAATCAGTATAATTACCAGTTGTATGAGCTTTATCTAAGCCCATAATATTTTAATCGTTCTTCTTTTGTTATTATTACTAGATTAAATTCATAATTCATTAAATCTAAATTCATAGGTAATCTTGATATTCGGCCATTACCTTTAAATCTTTCATCATCCATAGTAAAACCTTTAATCATATATTCTTTCAATCTCTCAGTTATCCCCTTTCTAAAATTAGTAGCAATTTTAGATTAGATTGTAATATAGAATTTCCCTGTTTACCTTTCTATTACCTTCTTTGCGAACCTGTCAGAAATTTTGACATGTTGAATTCTTATCAAGTTCTTCTTCAGCTCAAAACCTCCTTTTAGTTATTAAATTATTATCTTCATTAACTTGTTTTTGCAATAATTCTAACGCCTGAATATTTTTATTATCTTTTAATACTTTCATTTGTCTTCTTGCAGAATTATTAAGTCTAACTAATCTTTCACTTTGTGGCACTTTGGCTTCTATTAATTCAGCATTTGTATTTTCTAAGTTATTCAATATAACTAAATGAAGCAAATCAGTATAGTCCCTAATATTTCCATTTTTAGCAAGTTCTGGATTAGCATCTCGCCATTCTTTTGCTGTCATACCAAATAGTGCCACATTTAAAACATCAGCTTCTTCGGCATAAACATGCTTTTTTTGTGCATCGGTAAGTGTTGGAACTATATAAGCCTTAACGGCATCTGTATGAACTACATAATTTAACTTTGAAAGTATTCTGTTAGCTTGCCAATCTATCTTTTCTTGATATGCTTCATTAACCTTTAATCTTTCAAATTCTTTTATTAAATATAATTTGAATTCAGGTGATAGCCAACTTGCAAATTCGGGAGGCAATATCTGGATGAGCATAAGTTCCTTTGCTATATCTTCCACCTTTTGAAATAATACCTATGGCATTAGTTCTTTTTATCCATTGTGTTGGTGACATGGCAAATGAGTTTCTACCATACTCAGTTTTAATTTGGTCGAATTCGACCAAATTAAAATCTTGGTTATGGATTTCTTCCCACAAACCAATATAATCTATAGTATTAATTCTTCTTAACCAGTTCTTTACTGTAAAAGATGGATCACTTGAATTTTGATACCTTGCTAAATCCGTTAAAGAAATATAATTAACATTTCCTACTCTTAATATTCCTACTGTTTTTTCTTTAACGATTATTTCTGTTGTTACCAAATCTTTTCTCATTAAATATTACCCCCTTGTATAATTTATTTTCTATAAAGTCATTTAAAAGTGTATCAAAGTCAAAAACATAATTTCTATCTTGAATAACTTTATTTCCCCTAGTAATCTTTTAAAACACTCTTGATCAGATCTCTTTGCTTTCATGAATCATTTATGATTTAAAACAAAATATTTTTCTTATTGCCGATTATCACTCATTTTCGTTCCCCACCATTTATCCATGTTTACAAATACCTTTTCTAAATGTATTATACTATTTTTTATATTATTTAACAATTAGTTTTGGTGAATTAATTGAACAAAAATTTCAGTCACATACTTTCCTCATTGTGCCAGAAATATAATTACTACACCTAATATTATTCCTATTGCACGAAATCTTTTTTATTAAATATTACCCTAGTTATTTTAAATTTTAAAAAGTGTGAACAAATTAAATACTTGTTCACACCTTTATCTTCTATTTATTCTTCTTACTTTCCACAACAATTTTTATACTTTTTACCTGAGCCACAAGGACACGGATCATTTCTACCGACTTTATTAACTCTTTTAGGAGTAGCTTTTTCTTTCTCTTTACCATCATTAGCTTTTCCATCTAACGTTTGTTTTCTTGTAACATTTTGTCTAATCTCAGCATTAAGAAGGAAAGTAGCAATTTGATTATCTATTCTTATTAGTAGATCTTCGAATAATTCAAAACCTTCCATTGTATAAGCTTGAACTGGATTAACTTGACCATAACCACGTAAACCAATGCCTTCTTTTAAATGTTCCATCGCACTCATATGTTCTACCCAGTTAGAGTCAATTACACGTAATGAAATAGCTTTCTCAAAGTCATTACTTACCGGAACATCTTTAATCTTATCTTCATAATCTTTAATTACTAAATCCGTAATAAACTTCTCAACTTCTTCATCATTTAAATCTTTAATATCTACGAATTTTAAATTATTTTTCTTTAAATAATTATTATTAACATATTCCGTAATATCATCTTTATCTGCTTCAGTTAAATATCCTTCTGGTTCAATATGACTAGAACAAACATCATGAATAACATTTTTAAATGTTTCTATTACCCGTTCATGAATAGAATCCATATCTAATATTTCATTACGTCTAGCATAAATAATTTCTCTTTGTTCATTTAAAACATTGTCATAATCAAGTAAGCTCTTACGAATATCATAGTTGTTACCTTCAACTTTCTTTTGCGCAGATTCAATAGAACGAGTTAAAGCTTTACTTCTTATCGCTTGATCACCAACACCTAAATTTTCAAGCATGCCTTTAATACGATCCGTACCAAACCTTCTCATAAGATCATCTTCAAAAGAAACAAAGAACTGACTCATACCAGGATCTCCTTGACGACCTGAACGACCACGTAATTGGTTATCAATACGACGAGATTCATGACGCTCTGTTCCAATTACACACAAACCACCTAGTTCTCTTACACCTTCACCAAGCTTAATATCAGTACCACGACCAGCCATATTAGTAGCAAGGGTAATAGCTCCTTTTTCTCCTGCTTTTGCAATAATTTCTGCTTCTCTCTCATGATTTTTAGCATTTAATACTTCATGTTTTAAATTAGCTTTTTTAAGTAAACTACTTAAAAGTTCATTAGCTTCTACACTAATTGTACCAATAAGTATTGGTCTTCCCGTCTCATGTATTTCTTTAACAGTGTTAATAATCGCTTTATATTTAGCCTTCTCATTCGCATAAACTAAATCTGCTAAATCTTCACGTATAACAGGTTTATTAGTAGGAATTTGAATTACATACATATTATAAATACTTCTAAACTCTTCTTCTTCCGTTTTTGCTGTACCAGTCATACCCGAAAGTTTATTATACATTCTAAATAAATTTTGGAAAGTAATAGTAGCCATTGTTTTTGTTTCTGTGTTAATGGTAACTCCTTCTTTAGCTTCAATAGCTTGATGAAGTCCTTCACTAAACTGTCTACCCTGCATTAAACGACCAGTAAATTGATCAACAATAATAACTTTATCGTCAGCTACAACATAATCCACATCTTTCTTAAATCCATAATTAGCTTTTAAAGCTTGTGTTAAATGATGCACTAAAGCCGTATTATCTAAATCATATAAATTCTTTAGATGAAAAAACTGTTCAACCTTTTTACTTCCTTCTTCAGTTAAAGATACACTTTTAGTCTTAGCATCAACAACAAAATCATCAGTCTCATTTAATCTTTTAACAGCTCTATCAGCATCTATATACATATTATTAGATTGCATTCTTCCACCAGATATAATAAGAGGTGTACGAGCTTCATCAATTAATATAGAATCCACTTCATCGACTATACAATAATTAAGCGGTCTTTGCACTCTATTAGAAGCTTGAACAACCATATTATCTCTTAAATAATCAAAACCAATTTCATTATTTGTCGAATAAGTAACATCAGCATTATAAGCTTCTTGTTTTTCTTTAGGACTTAACTCTCTTAAATTTAAACCAACAGAAAGACCAAGAAAACGATAAATATTTCCCATCCATTCAGAGTCACGTTTGGCAAGGAATTCATTAACAGTAACAACATGGACACCCTTACCAGTTAAAGCATTTAAATAAGTTGGCATAGTCTCAGTTAAAGTCTTACCTTCACCTGTCTTCATCTCCGCAATATTACCAAAATGAAGTGCTAAACCACCAAGTATTTGCACATAATAAGGTTTTTCACCAATAACCCGATAAGCCGCTTCTCTTGCAGTTGCAAAAGCTGGAACTATTAAATCATCAAGTTCTTTTCCTGATTCCAGTTCCTTCTTAAATTCTTCTGTTTTAGCTTTTAACTCATCATCAGTAAGTTTAGAATACTCTGGATCTAACGCTACAATCTCATCAGCTATTTTCTCAAATTTCTTTAATTCTTTATATTCTGTATCAAATAGTTTCTTTAAAAAACTCATTTATATCACCATCCATAACAAAGATTATATCACATTTATTTCGTTTATTCTATGATAATTGACATACTTCCACTTAAAACAAAAGAAAACTTTACCAATTAGATAAAGTTTCCTATAATTATCTTCCTTTTAAATTAGCTTCTAAAGTATTATCATATTCTAGTGGCATTTCTATACCACACATACCACACTTTAACGCATTTCCTTCTTTATTTGCCTCTAATGTATGGCCATAAACCTGACAAATCGTCGAACCAACAAAATTCCTATGTTGCTGTAATAAGCTAACTTGCTCTGTTAAATAATTTATTTCTTCAGTAATAGATTCTATTTGATTTTCCAATCTCTCCATTTCTGGATTAAGTTGAGAAAACAAAAAATCCCTATCATAAATCATTTTAAGTAAAACTGTATAAGTAACACCATAATCTTGAGCTATCTTTTTAACCAACATCAAAAAACTATCTTGATCACTATTAACGCTTTGCCGTTTTAATGCCACAATCTCCGTGCATAATTCATTACTAATTTCCATAAACCCCAACCTCTAATATTATTTTACATTGATAATACCATAATTTCCATCACGTCTTTTATACATAACAGAAACGCATTCTTCATCCACATTTTTAAAGACAAAGAAATCATGATTTAAAAGTTCCATTTGTAAAATAGCTTCTTCTTCATCCATTGGTTTGGTATCAATATTCTTTCTTTTAACAACTTTTAATTCTTCTTCCTCTTCTTCATCTTCTAATACTGGTAGTTCAACTTGAATAATATTCTTATACTTATTAGTAAGTTTTGTTTTATTCTTTCGTATTTGTCTTTCTAGCTTATCTACTACTAAATCAATCGCTGCATACAAATCAGCATGTTTTTCCTCTGCTCTTAAAGTAAATTTACTAGTTGGAACAGTCACTTCAATAATTTGCTCATTATTCTTAACTCGAATAATAACACTAGCTTTAATATTTTTTACATCCTCAAAATATTTATCTAACTTCTCCAACTTTTCTGTAATATAGTCCTTTATAGCTTTTGTAACAGCTATCTTATCTCCTCTAATATTCAGTTCCATAAAAATCACCTAACTTTCTTAAGAATATTATATCACGTTAAGAAGAAAAAAACTACTAAATTAAATAGTAGTTAATTCTTTTTCACAAACATCAACTGCTTGTAAGCCTTTAGAAGTTTCAATTAATTTAAAACTAACTAAAGCGCCTTCTTTTAAAGTTTTATAGCCGTCTTTAATTATAGCGGAATAGTGAACGAAGATATCTTCAAGATCTTCATATTCTATAAAGCCATAACCTTTTTCATTATTGAACCACTTAACTTTACCTATCACTTTTTACACACCTCACCTTCTTACCTCGTATTAAAAATAACATACGATGAGTTTAAATTCAAGAAAAACCGCACGACAAAGTTTGCAACCAATGTCATATCCTGAGTTATAAACCACTCCAAAGATACCACATTTAATTACTAAAAGATACACTTTTTGTTCGAATAACAAAATACATGCCTTAAAAAAACCAAAATAAAGAAAAATCTTAAAAAATTTAAAATTAAAACCCTAAACAAGTTACTTTAAGCAAACAGTATTTATTCCTCAAAATTATTGAGTTATACTAAATCCAGTGAGGTAATATATGAAACAGAAGTTTGTAAATTCATCTATTAACTTTATAACTAAATATCAAGAATGTAATGACTTAAAACTAAAGCGCTTAAAATACGGCTTAGAAGGAATATATAGCTTAGTTGTAAAAATAAGCGTAGTAATTTTAATTTCCATATTTACTCAAACCTTGATAGAAACTTTATTATTTATATTCTTTTATGCAGGAATCAGAACCTTTAGCTTCGGATGGCATGCTAATTCTAATATAGCATGTTGGATAACAACTATTTTAATTTATAACGTTTTACTATATTTTATAATAAATTTAAATTATCCCAACTACATAGGATATATAATTTTAGGAATATCATTAATTTCCATGCTATTATGGGCACCAGCTGATACTCCTAAACGTCCTTTAATCAGAAAAAAACAAAGACTAAAATCTAAAATATTATCCATTATAGTGTTATTACTATATACCATAATATATATGACAATTAACTCAAATCCATTAAAAAGCATCATTTTATATGCATTACTAGTTCAAACAATATTAATTAACCCAATTACTTATAAAATAACAAACACAAGATTTAACAATTATAAATATTACAAGAAGAAGACTGAATAATGGTTTAAATTTGGAAATATAGATTTAAACAAAATTTAGAAGTAAAGGAGGTACTATAATGTTAGAAATGTTAGCTAGCCTATTAAGCGGAGCTGCAACAGCATCAGTTGGAGATGCACGTACAATCTGGCTTACTTATGATGAACCAGAATGCCCTGAAGACTTATTATAATAAATAGCCACGACTAAAAGACGTGGTTTTTTTAATAGTTAATAAAGCCAAAATTAAGCAGTTAAAAAAAGATCTTAATACTAACTAGCAAAACAAAACTTTTTGTTAAACAATCTAAATAAATACCTTTAAAGATAATATAATAAAAACGACTTAAAGATTTACATAAAGTCGTTTTAGTCATTCTTCTACATTCAAATTTTGTTTAGCTACTATCTTGCTAACAAACAAATTATTTACTATTTTGATTGATAAATTCACTTCATTATCTCTAAGTGCTGAAAATAAACCTAGTCCTCGTCTTCTACCTTTTGTTGAATAATTGATTTGACCTAGTTCATCTAAATTTAATGAAGAAGAAAAAGTGTTTTTTATATCTAAAATAATATTATCTCCTTCAAAATACAAATTAATTACTAAAATTTTATCAACACTTTTCATTGAAGACTCTATTGCATTATCAAGTACAATAATCATTTTTTCTACAAAAACATTATATCTTCTAGGTTTCAATTTTGTAAAAATATCAAAGTTTATTTTGTTATCAATTTTAATATGAAGTTTTCCAAGATAAGAATAAATCTTCTCATATATTATGCCATTTAAACCATAAGGCATATCTTGTATTTGAATAGAAAAATCCATATTATTATTAAAAGATTTTAGAAAATCATCAATTAACTGTCTCGAATTTTTACCAGACACAGATTTTATTGATAACATTTTTGCCATTAGATTATGTTTAAATATTCTATTTTCATCCTCGATTTTGATATAAAAATCATTATTCTTTTTTAGCAATTCCAAAAAAATCTCATTTTCAGCTAAATTAATTCGCACTTTTATTAATAATACAAAGAATAAAGTTAAAATTAAAACTAAAGCAATGGATAGAATAATCATATTCAAGTTGCTTAAATTATATAACATTACAATACTCATTAGTAAAACAAATATAGCAAAAGATATAAGAGTAAAATCAAAATAACTAATTTTCTTGACTTTTTTAAATAAATTATTAGTAAAATTTTTTATAACTTTACTATTTGCCATAATTACAAAAGCAATAAAAATAATAAGCGATAATACTATTTGAGCTATATAGCCATACATATCAAAATATATAAAATTATGTATTAAAGTAACAAACAACATGGAAATTAAATCTAGAAAAATACCATATAAATATATTATAAAAATATAAAAAATAAATTTAGCAAATTTCATTTTTTTAATAGAATAAAATAATATAGGAAAATAGATAAAATAAGAAATAGAGCTTATAGTAGTAATATTAAAATATTTAATTGCCGTAATTAAAAATACTCCAATAACAAAAATGAAGAAAGTCACAAATTTAAAGCAAATTTTAGTATCAGTTAATTTATAATATAAATATGTAAAGCCCATAGTTGACATAAAACATGCTACAAACCAAACAAGAAACTCAATCATTTTCCATCAGCTTTCTATTCATCTTAGATAACATGTATACTTTCTCACCAGTATCCAAAACAAAATAGCCGTCTTTATAATTCATCTCTTCTACTCTATTTTTATTAACAATACAAGATCTATGACATTGTACAAATCTTCCATCCAAAAAATCCATAATATCTTTAATATTCAAAGATACTTTATATTTATTATTTGGAGTAACAATAACTAATTTTCTTTCCTCTGTATCTCTAAATATATACAAAATATTCCGATAATAAATATTTAAGTCAACATTATTAGCACTATACTTAAACATCTTATTATCAAAATTTCTTTTTAAAATATTTCTAAGAGCTTTCTTAAATCTTTTATCAAAATCATGAAATTTTTCTATAAAATCAAATACTTCATAAACACTCCTATGAGTACTTTCAAACATTTTATCATGATTAGTAATAAAAATAATCTCACTTTCCCAATCTACTTCTCTAATAAGTTTAGCAATCGTAATTCCACTAACTTTATTAGCAAGTTCAATATCTAAAATATAAATTTTATGGGCATCCGTATTTCCTATTTCAGCTTTAAGTTCTGAATTAATTTTAGAAAAACTAACAATATTAGCATCTGGTGCTACTTCCCGAATCAAAGATTTAACATATTCAATTTCTTTCGCTTCATCATCGACAATTATAAATTTAACCATATACCTCACTCCATACCACAAAACAAAAGCATGTCTTTCTCATGCCAGTTTACTTATAGTAATTATATTATAAAATGAAAATAATGTCAAAAAAAATATGATGTTATACACCATATTTCTTTACTTTTAGTAAACTTTTGACGATAAAATCTTTATAATTATCAATATAATAAATATTTATTAAAGGCTGATTAATTTCTGGAATATTTTCATTTGTCCCAAAAAGAACTACATATGACTCATAATATTCGTGAAAATAACTTATAAGCTTGGGAAAATCTTTAAAATAATAAAGATCCAAAAACACAGGTTTATCTAAATAAAACACCATATAATCTTTAAATATTCCAATATAAGTATAATCACTTAGAAATAAATCTTTTATGTCCATGAATAAAACTTGCACAAACCCCAATTCTAAAAAAATATTTTCTAAATAAAACATATCTCTTTCATTAAAATAAACATCTTTAACAATATAAATCTTATCTCCAAATAATTTTGTTTTAATTTTTTCCTTCTTTAGAATTTGCATAAAGCTTTCAATAAACTTTGTCCTATCAACCACTAACCCCTGATAAATACTATCCATCTTTTTTTCTATAATTTTCATATTATGAACAATATATAAAGTATTATCACAAAAATAAATAATTAACTCTTTCAAAGCAATCACCTCTAAATAGTGATACTACTCTAATGTTGTAACATCCATATTATAAAATTCTTCTGGATCAATAAGTGTTCCATTATAATATACTTCAAAAAGTAAATTAGAAGCACTATCAGTTATATTATTTTCCCCTGATGTTCCAATCAAATCCCCTTGACTTAAAGCTTCTCCAACTTGAACATTTACTTCCCCTAAACTATAATAAATCGTTCTTAAATTAGGGTTATGCTCAACTTCTACAACATTACCTAAAATATCATCTTCTTTAATATTTAAAACGGTTCCAGAAAGAACAGCTACACAATCAAAAGTATCTGTTGCTTGATACAAAACACCTGTATTTTTCATATAAGTATTCTCAAAATAAATGAGAGATTGTTGTTGTTCTTCTGCTGTATCCTCTCTATCATAAAAATAAGTAGCAATCCTTACATCTGAACTAGTATAAGGTCTAATTATTTGTAGGTTTTCTTCTACTTCTCCCACTACCGGAACACTAATATCTTTATTAACATCTACCGAATAAAGATAATCAGGATTTACTTGCATCAAACTACTAACTAAACTTACTGCTCCAAAAATAACAATTAAAACAATTACATACAATGTTGGTAATACATACCCTTTTAATTTCCTATGCTTCAAACTAATCACCTTTCCTACTATTAAGGTGGCATTAGTTCAAAAAATTATACTACAATTTTTGGATTTCTGTATTCGGATAATAATATGTTAAAATATCTTGATAAGTATATCCCGCATTAGCCATACCTAAAGCCCCATACTGACTCATTCCCACACCATGTCCAAAACCATATGTAAGAATACTTACACTATCAGGATTAACAGTAATAGTAAAATCAGTAGATTTCAAATTAAGTTTTTGAAAAACATCTATACCAGTAAAAGTTACCCCATTAATTGTAATTTCCCGAACATAGTTATTATCAGCGCGAATTACATTACTAATAGAGATACTCAAACAAGAAATACCAAGTTTATTACAAAATTCTTCTTTACTAAGAGTATAAGTAGAAGAATAAGATTGATAATTCTTATCCCAAGGAGATGCAACACTAACTAAATATTCTTTATCTTCATTAAATACTGTTAAAGCATCATCCGTATATCCATTAGAAATAGCAAAATAATACGTTGAAGCAAGGCTACCTTGATACATCAAAACCTCTCCTTCTGTGCTTTCTACTGCCTCTTTAACTCTCTCATAATAATAAGAAAAATCATCTTTCCAATTCTCTTTCATCTCTTCTATCGTAATATAAACTTGATCGTTAATTGAAGTACTTAAAACATAATCACTAATTGTATCCATTTTATATAATGCAAACGTTCTACTAGCTACCGCTTGGGCTTTTAATGCTTCCATACTAAAAGATGCTGGCATTTCCCCTGCTACTACCCCAATTACATAATCTTCTAAATCCATAACAAAAGCATCACTTTTATCTTCATTTACACTTAAAGCAACCTGTATTGCATCTTCCTCTTCCTTTTCCTCTTCTAAAACAGGTGCCTCTAAAGAAATATTTTCTACCGCCTTATCATCCGGTTCCAAAGCCAATTCCTCTGGAGTTGTAAAAATTGCTATAGGAATTAATAATATCACTACTAAAACAAGTATTCTATTCATATATATCTCCTTTTGTCTAATTATATGAAGTAAAATGAAATAATATTTATACATATTTTCTTGGAAATATATTGTAAAATATCTCTAATTTAAGGTATAATAGATTTAAAGTAAAGAGGGGAAAAACATGAAACAATTACTAAGAAATACTTATGTAGATAACATGCGAGTAATATTAAGATGCGACTTCAATGTTCCAATAATAGAAGGAAATATTACAGATGAAAGTAAAATCATAAAAAGTCTCGAAACTATTAATTACTTATTAAGTAAAAATTGTAAAATTATAATTCTAAGTCATTTAGGGCGAGTTAAAACAGAAGAAGATAAAAAAAATGCAAGCTTACTTCCCATTAAAAACTCTTTAGAACGTCTACTTAATAAACCCATAAAATTTGCCACAGACATATTATCTGAAGAAACCAAGAATATGGCTTTAAGTTTACAAAGTGGCGAAATACTTTTGTTAGAAAACACGAGATTTTTAGATGTTCCAAACAAATTAGAAAGCACTCTAAATGATGATGTAGCCAAACAAATAGCATCTTTTGGCGAACTATTTGTTTTTGATGCTTTTGCAGTAGCTCACCGTCGTCACACAACTGTTGTAGGTATACCTGCCTATTTACCAAGCTGTCTAGGTTTTCTAGCCGAAAAAGAGCTTTCTATGCTGGATATTACAATCAAAAATCCTAACAAACCATTTACAGTAATTATGGGTGGTGCCAAAGTAGATGACAAGTTAAAAATTATTAAGTCATTATTACCCAAATGTGATCATCTGCTAGTAAGTGGAGGTATTGCTAATTCCTTTTTAAGTGCCTTAAGATTAAATGTTGGCTCATCCCTAAAAACAAATGATCCAAATATTATAAAAGAGTTAGTCAATTTAATGCTAACTTACAAAGAAAAATTTGCTTTTCCCCTAGATGCCATCGTAACAACAACCTACTCTAATCATCCAGAAATGAAAAACATTAATGAAATTGATACCAACGATGTTATAAAAGACATTGGTACGAAAACCATTAAAAAGTATGGCACCATTATTAAGGAAAGCAACACCATATTTATGAATGGAACAATGGGTATTTATGAAGAAAAAGCTTTTGCTAACGGAACAAGAGAAATTCTAAATATTTTAAGTACTAAAAATGATCAAGTAGTTATTGGTGGTGGTGATACAGTTGGTGCTCTAAACACTTTAGGCTTTAAAAATGAATTTAAAAATGTATCCAGTGGTGGAGGAGCTACTTTAGAATATATAGCCAATGGTTCACTACCTGGAATAGATGCAATAAGAGAGGAAGACAATATTGAAGTACTTGATTTGTAATTTAAAAGCCAATAAAACCTATGAAGAAATGCTAGAATACAAAAATAATCTTATTAATATTAAAAATACCAATATTAATCTTGTTCTAGCTCCCAGTTCTATCTACTTATCATTATTCAAAGACACCAATATCAATCTTTGTATCCAAGATATTGCCCTAAATGAAAAACTAAACTTAACAGGAGACATATCTATAGAGCAATTAAAAAGCTTAGATGTAAAATATGCAATCATCGGCCATTTTGAAAGGCGAAAATATTATAAAGAAACCGAATATGAAATACTAGCAAAAATTAAAGATGCTTTAGAACATGACTTAAAAGTAATTTACTGTATTGGCGAATCTGAAGAAGAAAGCATGCGTCATGTCGAATATCTCGTCTTAGAGCGTGAGATTGCTAGAATATTTAATAAATTAGATAATGAAGAACTAAAAAATATTATTATTGCTTATGAACCAGGATATTTAATAGGAAACAATACTTCTCATAATATAGAAAAAATTGCTAGTATGATTAATTTTATAAAAACATTAGTTAAAGATTATTACAATATAAATATACCTGTTATATTTGGAGGAAGTATTAACAAAGATAACATTAGCGAACTATTATCAAATAAAAATATAGATGGCTTTATCATATGTTCATCGATTCTAAATCCCGAAAATATCACTAAAATAATGACAAAAATGCAGCTTCAGTAACAGCTGTTATTTTTTTCGACAAACGTCGACATAATTTTACACAACTAGACAAAAGATTTACTAGTATATTGTCAAGTATTGTGATATAATGATTTTGCGTGTAGTAAATAATAACTAATTGAAGGAGAAAAAAAATGGAAAACTTAACAAGAGTTTTAGTAGTAGATAATAATGAAAATATCACTGCTAAAATCGAAAAACAATTTAGTAGTCACGCAGTAATCAAGGTAGTAAAAGTAATTAACAATGGTGCTGATGCCCTAGATTACATCATTAACCACAAGCATGAATATGATATCATTTGTATGGATATCATATTACCCGAAGTAGATGGCTTAACCATTTTAGAACGCATGAAAGAAGCAAACATCAGAAAGAAAGTAATTGTGTTAACTAGTTACAAAAAAGAATACACAATTAACATGACAAATCAATACGGTGTTAGCTATTACATGTTAAAGCCATTTAGTATGTTAGCCCTTGAAACGAGAATTATTGAACTTGCTAAACGGGAAAATTTAAAGGCAGTGGAACTAAATGAAAATGAAAGAGAACTACATGTAGCAATTAGTAAAATTCTACACCAACTTGGAATACCATCTCACATCAAAGGTTACAGCTATATTAGAGAAAGTGTATTCTTATTCTACAAAAATAGTGATAGTTATGGTGGAATTACCAAAGAAATATATCCTGAAGTTGCTCTAAAATTTTCAACAACCGCATCACGTGTAGAAAGAGCAATCAGACATGCTATTGAAGTAAGTTGGTCAAGAGGGGACTATGATTTAATGGAAGAAATATTTGGCAACAGTGTAGCATTTGACAAAGCAAAACCTACAAATTCTGAATTCATTGCAACCATTGCTGACCGCTTACGTTACGACAAAAAATTGTTACAAGTATAAAAGGGGACTTATGTCCTTTTTTTCATGGAAATTTGTATTTTTTGTAAAACTATGTTATTATTAAAAAGAAAAAAGGTGAAAATATGCGAAAAATTTTAACAGTTGTCCTAGATGGTTTTGGATACCGTGAAGAAGAATATGGTAATGCTATCAAAATGGCTGATACCAAAAATTTTGACCGTTTATGGGAAACTTTCCCTCATACAACGCTTTTTGCATCCGAAGAATATGTTGGCTTAAACGAAGGGGAATTCGGTAACAGTGAAATAGGGCACATGACTATTGGAGCTGGAAGACGTATCATGCAACATGGTCCAAGAATAACAGAATTCCTAAAAAATATTAACAAAGACAACTTATTATTTGATGAATTTTTAAAAGATGCCCAAGAAAAAACCGTCCATATAATAGGATTATATAGTGATGGAAAAGTTCACTCTAACTTAGAGCACTTTTTAAGTGTATACGAAATACTAAAAGAAAATAATGCCAAGAAAATCAACTTTCACTTAATTACAGATGGTAGAGACACCAAAGTAAACGCGGCAGTTAACTTTATTAAAGATTTAGAAGAAACCATAAAAGATGATTCGCAAACCGATATTGCCAGTGTATGTGGAAGATACTATGCTATGGATAGAGATACGAATTATGATAGAACAAAAATTTATTATGATCTATTAACTAAAGGCATTGGTATTAAAGCGAGAAGCGCTACGGATGGTATCCTAAGCCTTTACAAAAAAAATCAAACAGATGAATTTTTATATCCTCTAATAATTAATCCCAATGAAACGATTAAAGATGGTGATATCATTTTATGGATGAACTTCAGAAGTGATAGAGGAAAGCAAATAATCCGCACATTCACAGATCATAACTTTGAAGAATTCCCAGTATATACTTATCAAGATTTAAAAGTATATAGCTTTTTCCCATTAGATAAAGACATTAAAACCTTAAATTTCCTAGAAGATATTCATGTAACAAATCCTTTAGGAGTATATTTATCATCATTAGGTTTAACCCAAGCAAGAATAGCAGAAACAGAAAAATATGCTCATGTTACTTATTTCTTTGATGGTATGTATAATGGCAAAATAGATAAATGTGAAAAAATACTAATACCATCTCCTAAAGTAGAAACCTATGATTTAAAACCAGAAATGAGTGCGATTGAAGTAACTAAAAAAGCGATACATGCAATGGAAAAAGACACAGACTTCATTTTCATGAATCTAGCTAACCCAGATATGGTAGGACACACTGGAAACTTAGATGCAACCATTAAAGCAGTAACTACTGTAGATGTATGTTTAGAACGCTTATTTGAAGTAGCTAATGATAACTTTTATACAATGATTATTCTAGCAGATCATGGAAATGCCGATATTATGCTTGATGAATTTGGTAATCCAGTTACTACTCACACCACCAGTAAAGTACCATTCATCATTACAGATACAAATGTAAATCTTAAAAAATCAGGTTCCCTCATAAATGTAGCTCCAACAATTTTAGAATATATGGATATTGCTCTTCCTGAAGAAATGTCAGATACCGCGTCTTTACTAATTCAAAAATAGTGTTGATAACAAACAACTTATCAACACTATTTTTTTATTCTACAACAGCTTCTTTTTGAAATTCCTCTAACACTTCTATTATTTTTTGTCTAAGTATTCTTGTAGAAGGAGCATCAAGCAATAATTGACAAGCATGAATACCTTCTTCATAAGAAATAATTTGAGAACAAACCATTAATTGTATAATTTTCAAAGTTCTAATAACTTCTACACCATGATCTTCCGCATACTTTTTAAGTAAATTATCTCCAGTAGCCAAAATATATTCATGATCTCTAGCTATAATAAAATTAATCAAATCATAATAAGATAATCGTCTCTCCAAATAAGACAAACACTGCATTTCTAATAATTCTAAAGCACTTGCTTCAACTGTTTTCATCTTACTTATTAATGATACGTCACCAGTTCTATCGTTAATTTCATCCCGCAAAACCATATCACTAATATAAACATTATCTAACACAACAAACTTATCCAAAACCCCAGCATTATATAAATCGGTAATAATATTAGTATCCGTAATAATTATCTTTGATGTTATATTCATCTAAATACTCACAAGCCTTTTGAATACTAATAATTTTTCTAGCTTCTAATTGATGGACAAGTCTTTTAAATTGATAGGATACTTCTGGATCAATTGGATGGGGATCAGTATTTCCAATTTTTTTTCGTATTTCAATATTTAATTTTTTATATAAATATTCATTAATAATATTTAAATCTTTAAGACGATAAACTATAGCCGCATAACTAACTTTATATTCCTGTTTAAATGCTTCTAATTCATAAAAGCTTTACGTGCCGATGTATCATTATCTGGTTCTGGAACAACATCAGACCCATTTAAAGTAGTTGGTACTTAAATTGTCTTGAATTTATCTTAATAATAGTTTATAATCAAATTAGTAGAGCATTAGGTCTAAATGCCTACTTCAGTTTGTAGACATTAACCGTCATGTTGTTACATACAATGATGATGGTTGATGTCTTTTTTGGTTTAAACCAATTTATAAGTTTAGAAATTACTTTCTTCACTAACTATATACACTCCTTCCTACGTCAACCAAAACCTTGGTAAGGAGGCGACAATAGAAATTTGTCTATTTAGTAGACACCAGTCCCAATGCTCAAGTTATTATTATCTAGGATTATACTTAAAAAAGCAAGAAAAACAGTTCGACAAAATTCGAGGTTTATTTTCGACATAAAGTCTATCAAAAAATGTTAGTAACACTTTAATTACTAACATTTTTTATTCCGAAACATCTTCTTCCTTTGAAACATAATCCGTATTAAGCATATCTTCTGTACCCTTAACAAAGTAAAATAATGTAGCTTTAGAAGTATCATTAGTTGGAAGACCACTTACCGCATCCAAAACTACTCCAACCACATTTTCAGGTGTCTCATACCAATGTTCTTCTGTATCAGAGAGTATATCTTCCACAGTATCAGCCCAAATATTTTTAGAAATATAAGAATCATTAGCACTAAGAGCACTATTATCATCCATTCCAACCCACGTAACCATAACTACATCCGGATTATATCCTGCAATCCAAAAATCATTATCCGTTGTCCCTGTTTTAATAGCATATTTCCTTGATAATTTAGAAGCTATTGTTAAAGCGGTTGGATTAGCATAATCTTTAAAGACACTATTAGTAGTACCAGTAAGCATTTCACTTAAAATATAAGCATAATTCATATTTAATACTAATTCTTTAGAATCATCTTTTTTATATAAAACGTTTCCTTCACTATCCTCTACTTTTCTAATAAAGCCAACATCTTCTCTATATCCACCGGTCGCAAGTGTAGTATATCCCCGGGCCAAATCTAAAGCAGACATTTCACCTGTACCTAAAGCAAGAGAAGGAACTGCTTCTAACTCGGTTTTAATGCCAACTTTACTAGCTGTTTCTACTAACTTTTCTGCTCCTAAAAACATATTAGTTTTAACAGCATACACATTATCCGATACAGCTATTGCCTCTGCCATCGTAATTTCTTTATTAGCATAAATAGACCCATAATTTTTAGGGGAATAAGTATCTCCATTACTTAAAGTAAATGTTGTATATTGACTGTTAAAAGTAGATGCTGAAGTCATTCCTTCTTCTAAAGCTCCATAATATAAAAATGGTTTCATCGCACTACCAACTTGTCTTTTCGCTTGGGTAGCTCTATTAAACTGACTTTTAGCATAACTAACGCCACCTGACAAAGCTATAACACCACCAGTATTTGGATCAACCACTACACTAGCCGATTGAAGTTCACTATCGGTAAGATACGCAAGAATATTTTCTTCTAAGTTTTTTTGAGCTTCTAAATCAAGATATGTATAAATTTTTATACCTCCATTTTGAATTAACTCTTCTGGTATAGTCCCAATCTCCCGCAACTCCTCCAAAACAGCATCCTGATAATACATAAGCATATCTAAGTTTTCTTCTGAAGACTTCCCATAAATAGGAATAGTATCTTGAAACAAACCATCAAATTCTTCTTGTGTTATATATTCATTATCGACCATAGATTGTCCAACAATTTTTGCTCTTTCAATAGAAAGATCATAATTAGCTACCGGATTATAGTTTTCTGGACTATTTGGTATACCTGCTAAAATAAGTGCTTCTTCGAGCGTCAAATCAATTGGTTCTTTATTAAAATAATAACGACTAGCATTACCAATCCCAAAATTACCTTGACCATAATTAATGGTATTTAAATAACCTTCCAATATTTCATCTTTCGTATAATGTACTTCAAGTTCTAAAGTTAAAAAAGCTTCTTCAATTTTTCTTGACCAAGTAGAGGAAAAATCTAAAAATATATTTTTAATATACTGCTGAGAAATAGTAGAAGCTCCTTGCGTAATCCGCCCATTTTTAATATTTAAATACATAGCTTTTATAATTCTCAAATAATCAAACCCATGATGATCATAAAAATTCTTATCTTCAACACTTATAACCGCATTAATTAAATTATAATTAATATCTTCTAAACTAACCCATTCACTTGTACTAGAACCCTGATATACAAGCTCATCATTTGTATCATATATATAATATTGTCCTGCTGTTCTAAGTTCTAATTTTGGACTTAAATAAGCATATGTATATAACCCAACGATAACAACAACAAATGATATAAAAAGAAAAATGCCAATTTTCATAAAAAGCTGCAATGCTCGCATATCATCACCCAATATTAATATGAGTAAATTAAAGTTATTTTATAAATAGAAATTAACAATGAAAGACAATTATTGTAATTTAAATTATTTTTTAGTATAATGAGTACGTAATTGGTGATTTTATGAACAAAGAACTAATAATAAACACTTATGAGGAAGATACTCTTTTATTTAAAGAAAACCTTTTAGGTGTTTTTGAAAATAATATTTTACAATATGAAAATGATACAGATACTTTTAAAATCAATTTAACAGACCACACTCTAGAAAAAGAAAACTTAGAAAGTGTTCTAAAAATAAGTCCTAATGAAGCTTTATTAACCTTAAAAGAGATTAATCAAAGTTTTATTATAAAAATAAATAAACATAATTTTTCTAACGAAAAAAACAAAATTAGTATCGAATACTTATTAGAAAGTAATGAACACCCTATAAAAATTGAAATAGAAATGAGTGATATAAATGCATAAAATAGAGAATTTAGAAAATAAAATTAAAATTAAAATGGAAGAAATAGGTTATATAGTAGACAGTTGCCTATTAAACCCATCTAATAGACCAGATTTAGGAGATTATCAATATAATGGCGCTATGTCTTTAGCTAAAATCTATCATGATAGTCCCATAAACATTGCTACAAAAATAAAAGATAGCATAAAAGATTTTCCTGAACTAAAAGAAGTTAGTGTTGCCACCCCCGGATTTATCAATATCAAATTAAGTGATGAATTCCTAATTGATTTTGCTAATGAATCTTTAAATGATATAACCTCTAATTATAATCTAGGAATAAATAAAACAATATTCTTAGACTATGGAGGCCCAAATGTTGCTAAAGTACTTCATGTCGGCCACCTAAGAAGTGCTAATATCGGTCAAGCATTAAATAATTTATGTAAAGTAGTAGGAGCAAAAACCATTAGTGATATCCATCTAGGAGACTGGGGTAGACCAATGGGCATGGTCATACTAGAAATTAAAACGAGATACCCAGATCTAGCCTATTTTAAAGATAATTATAATGGAGATGATGTAGACTTTAACCTTACTAATGAAGATTTACTAGAATTATATCCAACAGCTACCACTAAAGCCAAAGAAAATGAAAGTATTATGGAAGAAGCTAGGAAAATCAATTTAGAGCTGCAAAACAAACACAAAGGTTACTATGCTCTATGGCAAAAAATAGTAAAAGTAAGTGTTGATGAAATAAAAAAAATATATCAAGATTTAAATGTTGATTTTGACCTATGGGAAGGTGAATCAGATAACTACCTATACATGGATGAATTATTTGAATATTTATATGAAAGAAATATAATTGTAAAAAGTGATGGAGCAGAAGTAATTAATGTAGAAAAAGAAACAGACAAAAAGGAAATACCTCCATTAATACTTGTAAAAAGTAACGGAGCTGTATCTTATGAAGCAACGGATCTCGCTGCCATTTGGGAACGAGTACATAAATTTAATTTAGATGAAATTTGGTATGTAGTGGATAAACGTCAAGAACTCCATTTCACGCAAGTATTTCGGGCTGCCCAAAAAAGTAATATTGTAAAAGAAAATACTGAATTAATATTTAACGGTTTTGGAACAATGAATGGGCCCGATGGCAAACCATTCAAAACAAGAGATGGCGGTGTTATGCCCCTAAGAGACCTACTCGATAATGTAACAAAAGTATGCGAAGAAAGACTAATGGAAAATATCACCGAAAATAGAAGCGATATCGCTAAAACAATTGCGGTAGCAGCCATAAAATATGCTGACTTACTTCCAAACAGAACTACCGATTATAACTTTGATATTGAAAAATTTACCGATTTAAACGGTAAAACAGGAACTTATTTATTATATTCCTGTGTTAGAATGAATTCTTTATTAAAAAAAGCAGCTGAACAACAAAACACTTTTAAAAATATTAAAACTTTATCAACCGAAAATGAAAGAAAAATATTAATTTCCATGCTTGATTTAAAAAGAATTATTAAAAGAAGTTTTGAAAATCGTTCTTTAAATGAAATATGTGAATACTTATATAAAATAACAAATATATACAACAATTTTTATGCTGAAAACAAAGTTTTAACAGAAGAAAATGAAAGTATTAAAACCTCATGGTTAGCATTAACTAAACTAGTATTTGACAATAATAAATATCTATTAAACATTTTAGGTATAAATATTCCTGAAAAAATGTAAATTAAGATTGACAAATAGTGCATTCCATATTACAATTACAAGGACTTATTAACATATTAGTTAATAATGTCATATAATGTTTACGAATGAAGGAGATTAGTATGAAACTAAGTGATATACCCGAATATGAATTAGAAGCTATGAATTATGATGATATAGCATACATAATTCTAAGCGAAGAAAAACAAAAAATGAAAATTAATGAGCTCTTTAAAAAAGTATGTGATGCTCTAAAATTACCTGAAAATTTATTCGAAGAAAAAATTGCTGATTTCTTTGAACTTTTAACAACAGATAAAAGATTTATCATGTTAGAAGATGGATATTGGGATTTAAAAGAATTTCATAATCCCAAAGTAATAGTAGATGATGAAGAAGACGACATTATTACTAGTGAAGATCTTGAAGAACAAGTTGACGAATTAGAAGAAGAACCAGATGATGATGACATCTTCTATGATACAGAAGCAGACGATGACTTACCAGATGACGATCTAGAAGATTTAGTGGTCATTGATGTCGATGATGAAGAAGCAAACAGCTAATGTTTGTTTTTCTCTTTATTTATTGATATAATTATAAAGAAAGGAAGATAACCATGTTTGAAAGATTAGAAGCAATTAAAGCTAAATATCAAGAATTACAACAAGATTTAACCAATCCTGAAATCATGAGTGATTATAATAAAGTCAAAAATTTATCAAAAGAAGCTAGTGATTTAGAACCAACCGTAAAAAAATATGAAGAATACCAAAATACTATAGAACAAATAGAAGATGCCAAAGTATTAATGCAAGATGAAGAACTAAAAGATATGGCTGCCCTAGAACTTGAAAATTTAAAAGAAAAATTAGAAAATATAAAAAAAGAATTAGAAATCCTTCTAGTTCCTAAAGATGAATTTGATGGAAAAAATATTATTATGGAAATAAGAGGTGCAGCCGGAGGCGATGAAGCAAACATTTTTGCTGGCGACCTATATCGTATGTATTCTTATTATGCTGAAAAAAATGGTTGGAAAATTGAAGAATTGCATGCTATGGAAGGGTCTAGTGGTGGTTTTTCTCAAATCGAAATATTAATTAAAGGCGAAGATGTCTATAAAAAGCTAAAATATGAAAGTGGTTCTCACCGTGTTCAAAGAGTACCTGTAACAGAAACACAAGGAAGAGTTCATACTTCAACAGCAACCGTCCTAGTTATGCCCGAAGTCGAAACATCTAATATTGATATTAAAGAAAGTGATATTAAAATGGATGTATATCACTCAAGTGGAGCAGGAGGGCAATCTGTAAATACTGCTAACTCAGCTGTTAGACTTACTCATATTCCAACTGGAGTTGTTGTAACTTGTCAAACGGAACGTAGCCAACTTCGAAACAGAGACCGTGCTATGGAGCTATTAAAAATTAAAATCCAAGATGAAATTAGACAAAAAGAAGAACAAGAACTTGGTAGCCAAAGAAAAAGTAAAATTGGTACAGGAGATAGAAGCGAGAAAATTAGAACCTACAACTATCCCCAAAATCGTGTAACAGATCATCGTATTAACTTTTCTACCATGACCCTAGATCGCGTTATGGATGGTGAATTAGATCCAATCATTGAAGCCCTTCAAACAGAAGATTTAAGACTCAAATTAGCAGGTGAATCTTTTGAATAAAATCGGTAGTGCCGAATTAAAAGCTTTAAAAAAGTATTATAAAGGAGATTTAAAAGAAGCTGAAGAATTATTAAAGAAAAATTATCCTATCCAATATTTAATAGGCTTTGTAGAATTTTATAATTGCCAAATAGAAGTAAATGAAAATGTTTTAATACCAAGATATGAAACAGAATATTTAGTAGAAAAATCTATTAATCTACTTAAAACGAAAAATGTAAAAAAAGGTATTGATTTATGTACAGGCAGTGGTGCTATAGCTATTGCTCTAGCTAAAAACCTAAAAATAAATATGGACGCTTGTGATATAAGCATTAAAGCTTTAGAAGTAGCCAAAAAAAATGCTCTAAAAAATAAAGTAGATATTAATCTGTTTAAAAAAGACATTCTAAAAGATAAAATAGATGGTAAATATGATTTTATTATATCAAATCCACCCTACATTAAAGAATGGGAATACACAAGCGCAGAAACAAAATATGAACCATCTATAGCTTTATATGCCAAAGATAATGGCTTAGAATTCTATAAAAAAATACTATCTTTTTCCAAAGAAATACTTAATCCTAATGGAATAATCATTTTTGAAATAGGAGACACTCTTAATGAAGAAATAAAAAAAATTGCTTTAGATATTTACCCTAAAGCAATTATCACTACAGAAAAAGACTATAATAATTTTAATCGCTTTATGTTTATCAAAATGAATAAAAAATAAACACAAAATTCCTTGTTAATCTATTTAAAATATGCTATATTAAATATGTAAGTGTTATCCACTTAGTGGATAGCGCCTACTTATTGGTAAACGCGGCTCAACACTTTTTAGTGGGGTGATTTTGAAATAGGTCTCCACGTTTTAGTGGGGTACCGAAAAATAAGAAAACTTCACGGAATGTTGGGGTAAAATAAAAACATAACTACACTTTTTGGTGGGGTTAT
>DVJF01000026.1 GCA_018716965.1 Candidatus Caccenecus avistercoris
AAAAATAAGGAAAAAGCCAAAAATATTTTCCCTAATGCTTTAAAAGTTCTAAAAATGATAAAAATATTAAAATCAAAAAAAGACAAAGTAATAATTTTTTTTAAAAATTTCACTTTGTCAACAGTCTGAAACATTGTAATGAAATATCATTACAATGTTTTTTGCTTTTTGTATATATTAATAAATTCAAGAAAAATAGCTGTTAATTTTGAAATAAAAAGCAAAAAGAATATATATACTAAATTTTTTAAATCATAAATTATTTTTATTTTTTCTAATAAAAGTGGATAAAAAAATAAAAGCACATTAATAAATAGTATAATTAACAAGGTAAATATTAAACTTAAAAAATATATACCTAAAATATCTTTTAGTTGTAAATATATAAATTTGAAGAGAATTTTAGAAGTAATATCTTTTTTTATTGTATTAATTTTTTTTGTAACTTTTTTTTTGAAAAAATATATAGTAGAAATTATAAACAATGTAATAAATAATATGATATTGCATAATGTTATAAAATTATTGATATGTTCAATCTTATTAGTATTAAGATATATCATTGGAGAAAAATTGTATCCTAAATTTTTTAGTTCTTTTTCTACATATTCCATATTTTCTAATTTATCTACTTCAATTATTGAATCATTTTGACTTTGCATAAATTCTTTACTGTAAATATCATTAGCTATCTTATTTAGTGTTTTTTCATTTACATAACAAACATATTCATCAATATTTTGATTATTATTTTCATAAACTCCTACAACCTTTAAATCAATGTCAAACTTTTCTCTTTTCATATTTTCGTCGTAACTACCATAATATGAAAAAGGTATGGTTTGATTTAATAATTGATTACTATTAATTATATCTGAATTTAATGAATATCTTATTTTGTAAAAATCTAGTGTTGGTAAAAAATTTTGTGGACAAATGATGTAATAATTTTTGTTATCGGGGAAATAATCACCATAAACGATTTTAGGAATGTTTTCTTGACTGATGTTGTATATCCATAATTCTCCAGAGATGTTATTATTTCGAAAAATCATACTTTCCAATCCATTTTGAAAATTATAAGAATGATGCACTTTTAAAATATGTTTATTCTGTGTTAATTCTCTTTTTATTTCATTAAAACTTTTATTGTCATTCCAAACTAATAATGTTTTATATAACAGTGTTTTATAGTTACCATTTGAAATATAAGCATTATAACTTTTTTTATAAGTATTTAAACAGAAAATTGAACTAATTAATATAATTATTAATAATATAGTTTTTTTCATAAAATAGTGCCTTTCTTAAATAAAGAGTTCTTTTAGAACTCCTTTACCCATTTGAAATTACTTTTATTTCTCCAGTCCATCCAGAACAAATATCTCCACCTATAATTTTTGCAGAAACATTTAGTTGCCAAAAGCCATTTCCAATATAACCCATATCCACTTTACCGCTTCCGTTTTGAGAAATGGAAACTATTTTTGTTCTTTGAGTTAATATACTAGATCCTACTCCTAATCCTAAACCGAAAACAGTTTTTTTGGTACCATCATTATTTAATTTTTTAATTTTATATTCAATAATTCCATTTCTGTATAATGCTGGCGTAGTAGTGGCAGCTGAAGTTACGAATCCTTTATTTACTTTAAAATTAGAGTTGCTATAAACGGTTTGAGATCCTGCAGCATTTACAATTTTTATTCCAGAAAATAGCATTAAAAAAAGAGCAGCAATAGCTATTATTTTTTTCACTAATTTCACCTCACTTTCACTATATTATATTCTATAAATATTCAGTAAATAATGAAAAGGCTTAATTTTTATCAATTATAAAGAAATTAAAAAGGTTTTACTTTTTAATTTCTTGATCTTATCTTAATTTTATAATTATTTTCGTTTAAATGCACATTTCTTTTTGCATAGCTATATAAATTTTCTATTGCATTCATTTTTTCGTGTTGTGTTTTTTGATTATTTAAATCTTTTAATGCCTTTTCTTTTGTAGCATTATAAACTTCTTGAACTTTTTTTATTATTTCTTCATTCGGCATATCTTTGTAAAAATCTTTCTTCAAAGGATATGTATTGGGAAAAGTCAGCAACTGCAGTATTGTCTGCTTTATGCTATGCTTTAATAGAAGATTGTAAAACTGAAGATGAAGTGAATTTATATTCTATCTATAATTTGCTAGTAGAACACGGTACCAAAACTATTGATAGATTTAATTCATTGGATTTATATTTTCAACAAAAACCAATGGGAAGTTTATCTAAAATGAGTTATGCCACAGGTTCATTTGCTAAAGGTGAAACTCGTGCTACACTTTTTTCTGTGCTTGCAACAACTATTAAAATGTTTAGTGATACTGGAATAGCCAATCTTACTAGTCATACAGACTTTGAACTTAATAGTATAGGAAAAGAAAAAACTGTTGTATTTTTGATTATCCCTGATGAAAAGGAATCAAGGCACGAGTTAGCTTCTCTTTTTATAGACCAATGCTATCAAGCCTTGGTAAATTCAGCACAATCCTATAGTGATGGTAAGATGCCAATAAGAGTTAACTTTATTTTAGATGAATTTGCAAATATGCCACCTATAACTTCCATATCAAATAAAATTACTGTTTCAAGATCTCGTAATATTCGCTTTTATTTAGTTTTACAAGATTTTGACCAGTTAAAAGAAACGTATAAAGATTCGGCAGGAACTATTAAATCAAATTGTACTAATTGGATTTATCTTCTTACTTCTGACAACGAAACTGCTCGTGAGATTTCAAATCGACTAGGAAAATATACTATTTCTTCCGAACGTGTCTCTACATCTAGTAGAATAGAGCAATTAGATTATAACATTTCGAATGATAAGTCTTTATTGGGCAGAGAATTGCTTATGCCTGATGAGTTAATGAGGTTTAAATTTGGTGAAGCTTTGTTCATTAAAGCAAGAAAGTATCCAGTTAAAACTATGGCAATTCCAATATATGACTATCCTATAAAATTTAAAAAAATATCTTTACCTATTGAAGTAAAAAATACTGAAATAAAATGTTTTAATTTGGATGAGTTTAGAAAATTAAAATCTAGTCAAGAAAATAAAATTGATTTAGAATAAGTTGATTAATAATACTTTCAGAGTTAACATTCAACTTGAAAGTGAGGATATATGAAAGAAAAATTATTATGTTTAGGAACAGAAGAAAGTATTATTATTTTCAATGAACATTGTAGTGAAGCAATTAGAATTAGTAATCATAATAATGAAATTATTACATCTAAAATTAAAAATGAGGCTATTATTGAAAATATAAAAATTTTTCCTGTTAAGTATTCTGATTTAGAGCATTATTTTATTTTTAAAAATTATTATCAGCAAATGGCCGGATTAGGTGTAAACAAAGAAATAAAACATAAATTAGAGGAATTGATGGATTATCATTTAAAATTCATAAATATTCCAAAAAATAACAATAACGATATAGAAAATATTCTTTATCAGGTTACAGTGCTTTTTAAAAATGAATGTGATGAAAACCATAAATACAAAGACTTTTAATCTTAAAAATACAGCTATATTTTATGTTTATATATTTGAATAAATAGACAGATTTATTCCCTTAAATATGCAAAACAAGTAATTATTAACTTAGTTAAGTATAAATAAATATTAAAATTATCTTATTTTAGCCAAAAAATTAGTTTTATATACAAATGAAAATTTATTTAATTTTTTATATAACTAATTATATTTAATTGCATCATTAAATTTTGGACAACAAATGAACAACATGATTTGGTAGGATTTTTGAACCATATTTATGTAAATAAGGTGACAATTTTTTAAATTTTATTGAATTTTGGTAAATAATATATTACAATTAATTTACAACGAACTCATTGATGTTTTCGATTAAAATCATATATTAATGTGATTTTCGTAATTTTTTGGTCTAACAAGACTGTCCTTATATTTGGGGAGCATTAGTAAATAATTTAGTAATGCATATATACGAAGTATAAGTAGTAATGCTATATCAAAAATATGGTATAGTTAGATGGTCTGTTCCTTAACAATTAAGTTAGTCAATGGGCCTCTAATAATATTTATATTAAAGGAGGAAATAATTATGGATAGTAATATCAAATTTACTTCTGTTAACAAAAAGAAAAAGACTAAAAGAACTTTTATCATGAATTTTTCAAAAAAAGATTTCTTTGCTATTCTTGCATTAGAAGTAATAACTAACCCATCATTTTTAGAATTCGTTGTTGAAATTGTTAAAACAATACTGAACAGACCTTTCTATTATTTTGATAATAATAGTTTTTTTTATTTAAGGAGTTGAAATAAATGGATTTAAATAAATTAATTGAAGAAAATATTAGCAAAAATAGAATTACTGGTTTAACCAAGCCTAAAATAATAAAAGAAATGTTATCAATTCCAGAAAATATTAATTTAAAAAAATTAGACCAAATTATTAATTCCTGTTATAGTACTTTTTATATAAAAAAGAATTGGTCAAAGCATCAAGAAACTGAAGAAGAAAAATATATAAGATATTTAAATATACATCAAGAATTATCAGAAAGAATACAGCAACTTCCTGAAAATGCTGATAAAACTAAGTATAGAAAAATTTTAGTAATTAATGAACCTTGGCTAAAAGTAAGTCAAAAAAAACTAAATAAATTATTAACTAGTATTTTATTAACCAAAAAAGAAAAAGCAAAAAAGAGAGAAAGTATTGTTCCGTATTTACATTCTTCTGTTAAACAAAGATCTTATACAACAAATGCACAAGCGCATATAGGAGATAAATATGTTTTTGCAATAGATTTAAAAGATTTTTATCCATCAGTAACAAAAGTAAAAATTTTCAATTTTTTTAAAAAGCATTTTAAACTTCCTAGTGATATTGCTATGATTTATGCAGTTCTTTCAACCTATAAATCAGATAATGGAGAATACTGTTTGGGTCAAGGTTTATCACAAAGTTCAACATTAGCATTTTTAGTAAATTATCGATTGTTTAATTATTTATATCTTGAAGCCCAAAAATTAGGTATAGAAATGACTATTTATGTAGATGATGTTATTTTTAGTTCTTCTAGTCCGATTCCACAAAAATTTATTAATAGACTTTTTGGAATAATTAAAGAAAATAAAATGTCTATAAAAAGAAGAAAAGTGTATTATTATGGAAAAAAGCAAACAAAAAAAATCACAGGAATTTATATAAAAAAAAATAAAACCTCAGTGGCTTATGAAAAACATAAAGAAATTAGAATTCAATATAATTATCTAAAAGAAAAAATAAAAGAAATAAAAACTTTTAGTGATTATTTATGTATATATAATCTTTATTTAAAATTTTATGGAAATTATCATCATATATTAAATGTGGAAAAGAAAATCAATAATAAAATTTTAAATTTTGTAGATAAATATGATGAATTTTTTCCTAAAGGAATTCATAAGAAACAAAAACAGCCATACAGTGTTCAAAATATAAAAACTATCAATGATGTACAAAGACTAAATAAATGTTATCAAAAGTTAAAAAATAAAAATTTAAACGAAGTAATATTAGATTATCCTAATGTTAATTTATAATCACAAAGGAGGATTGATAAATGAATTTAAACTATGCTATATTTAGAAGCCACCCTAAGTTAATTTGTAAAGGAGAAATTAATTATAAATATTAAAAATATTTCATGTAACGAAGTTAAAGAACTAAGAAACAATAATTATGAATTTTTGATTTTACAGGGCTGTGGTGGCGATCTTAACGATTGGGTTAATGGCTTTACAGATATGTTGAAGGATGAGGGAATCGTAAACGATTCTTTTTCTTTTGATGAAGTGTATAGTTTTGAAAATAATAATTTAATTAATTTAGCTTTTGCTATTAATAATGAAAATTTAGATATAGGGAAACTTGCTATTTTTAGATTAAAAATTAGAAATGATTTTGGTGCAATGTGGCTATCTGATTATATTGATAATGGCTATATTAAAGATGTAAGATTATAAGGGGGAATTATTATATTTAATGAATTAAAAAAAGAATATGAAGAAAAGTTTAATAAAGAATTAAATAAAACGGGAATATTTTGGGCTTTTAGTAATCAACAATTCGATGAAAACAAAACTCATAAAGATGCGCCTAATGATGAATATTTGTCTATTGGATCAGGTGGTTATATACACAAATCAAATAAATTAAAATTAGATAATTTTTATAAAGTTATAGTTCCTAAATTAAAAAAAGATTTTACTGATAAAATAAAAATTGAAGAATTAATTGAATATGAATTAATAAATCATGAATGTTACTATATTGGTGATTATAGTTTGGCAGTATTTTCTATAAAAGATTTTTACAAAGATATGCCGAATGAAGAAATAATAAAAAAAGTTCAAGAAGTTTATAATGCTACAAAAGAAAAGGCATTAAAAGATTTAAATAATAGTAGTATTGGAATCTAAAGAAAAATCAAAATAGATAAAAATATAAGCCATTAATTTATTGCTTGACAGAGCTGTGAAAAATAGCTTGTCAAAATAAAAAAGAGCTTTCAAAAGCCCTTAAAATAAACAAAATTGGAGGAGCCTACCGGATTTGAACCGGTGCTAACGGAGTTGCAGTCCGGTGCCTTACCACTTGGCTAAAGCTCCATATCGCAATGAAATAATACTTCCCTTCATTGCATTTACTATTTTACACTAATGTTGCATCTTTGTCAATTAGTGTAAATGTTTTTTTATGTTTAATTTTATGTTTTAAGGAGGAATTTTATGATTATATTACATAAAAGTTTAAAAAGAAGTGAAGAATTAGTAAGATCTATTCGTAGAAAATTTGAATACGATGGTAAAGCTATAAGCGGTGTTATGGAATGTTTTAATAATAAAGATTATCAAGGATATATCTTAAAAATTATGCATTCTTTTAATAAAGGTAATGATCTCGTTATATGGTTTTATGAATCTTTAAAAGATAAAAATATTCAAGTAGCTTATAGCACTTTATCTAATGTTGATGAATTTAATAATTGGATAGATAAAGAGCAATTAAATGTCAAAGTATATCCTATTGTTAAAGAAATTAAAAGAGATATTGTTAGTGATGTTTTTAATAATATAATTAATTATTATGGGTTAGACGAACAAATAGAAGAAGAAAAAAGTCTAAAAATTTAGGAGGCATTTTATAGAACTAAAAAGATTAAGTGATATTTTTTATGAAATAGCAGATTTTTTAAAAAATTATGAGTTGCAAGAGGAAAATAAGAATTTAAAGCAAAATACTGAAGATGAAAAATTATATAAATTAAAAGAGATATTGGAGTTATACCCGATATTAACCACTTATTCTGTAAATAAGGCGGTCAATGAGAAAAAATTAAAAGCAATTCAACTTGGCAAAACTAGATTTTATAAAAAGAAAGATATTGAAAAGTTTTTGGAATCTAATTATGATTGTAAAAAATACCTAGGAGGGTTTTAAATATAGGCAGGATTGCTAAAGTAAGTGATTTAACTAAAAATGATTTAAAAAAATTCGAAATTGGTTTAACTGAAGCTAAAAAATTAAAAATTACCAAAGAGGATTTAAAAGGGATTACAGAAATAATTCCAAATAAAAAATATGGAATCAGATTAACTACTGGAAGTAGAAAATATTTTACTTTAAATGGTACTTTAATAGATAGCATTCGTGAGAAAAAAAGAGTTGAAAAAAATGTTCAGTTTGATCCAAAACAAGAACATTCAGAAAATTCAGAACTTATATTTAGTGATGGAATAAAATTGTATTTTAATGATTTATACGATCGTGAAAAAAGGAACGCTATTGATATAAATACAGTATATGATCATTATAAAAAAACTAATCTTTATATTATTCCTTACTTTGTAGAAGAACGTGGGGATATAAAATTATCACAACTTACAACTAAGGATATTGAAGACTTTTACACATATATGAGAAAAAGACCAAATAGTAATAATTCAAAAGAATCATTAAGTGAAAAAACTATACACAATACTAGTACAACTCTAAATGCAATATTAAACTTTTTGGTTAGTGATAAAAAATTGAAATTAATCCAGCCAAAGAAGCTAGAAATAAACCAAATCCTAAAAAAAAGAAAAAAGAATTACAATATTTTAAAAAAAATGAAGCAATTTATGCTCTTAAATGTATAGATAACTTTGCCGATATTCGTTTAAAAACTTTTATGAATATTATATTTTCGTTAGGATGTAGAAGTGAGGAAGTAACTGGGTTAAGATGGTGTGATATAGATTTTGATGAGGCAGAAGTTAATTATTATGTTGCAATTACTTCTAATGTTCCAAAAAGTTTTTTAAAAAGTGATAAAAGAGTTAGAGAAAAGGAACTTAAAACACCAAATAGTTATAGAACTAATTTTTTGTCGGATAAAGCATTACGACTTTTAAAAAATTATTACGAATTTCAAAAAGCCTGTGGTTTTGACATAAAAGATACTGATTATATATTTAAATCTTGGGATGGCGAATCGGTAGCTGATCCTCATAAGTTATCAGAATATTGGCGAAAATTTAAAAAACAATATAATATTAAAAATGTAGATTTACATAGAATAAGACATACTGTTGCAAATATACTAGAGTGAAAAGGAATACCTAAAAAAGATATTGCTAAGTTACTTGGTAATACTGAACGTGTACTCGAGGAATTTTATACTCATGTTGATTCCCAAGAATTAAAAAAAATGAGAAACGTTCTCGATGAAGAATTATTCGAAGACGTGGAAACAATAGATTTGGATATAAACTTGACTGTTAAAATTCTTAATGATTATCCAATGGCATCTTTTAGTGATTCAGAATTAAAAAAAATCGACTATTTATTAGATCAAAATATAGACAATACGAATTTTGAATCATATATTAAAATTACGAAACAAACAATTTTAAATAGTAATGCAAAACTAATTTATTTTATAGATGATAATAAAGAAAGATTAAATATAAAAATTGAGTGTTATAAGTTATTTGTTCCTAGTAGTAATATAGGTATTAAAAAAGTCAAAGATGTTGCTATTACCAAAAGTATTTTTGAATTTTAGAGATTAAATGTTAATAAAATATTATGATAAAATACATCCGGTAAACAAACTATATATAGTTTACTTTTCTATGGATTTATTTGGGAATGTATTGACTGATTATTGTCCAAACAATACAAAAAAATACAAAAAAATATGATTTTTTTAATAAAAATATTGTTTTGTATTATTGCGAAATACCTTGATTTTATGCGATTTCTATATAAAATTAAATAAAATGGTATTGACTGCAACTCCCCGAGCACCAGTTCAAATCTGGTAGGCCCCTCCAATTGTATTTGAAAGAGTATTTACTCTTTTTTCTTTTGGCCTAAAAGAAAAAACATATACTCTCATGAATATATGTATTATTAAATGTTCCCACCCACCCAAGCATGCTAGTAAAAGTCAAATGAATATAAGCATTTAAACTGTTTGGTATGGAAGAGCATGCTTATCCACTACAACTATATTATACCATATAAATCGTATTACTGCATAAAAAACTAATATTTATTTTTGAAATGAGAAAATTAATATTGGTGGTAAGTATGTATTATGAAAAACTTTTTGACATCCGTATAGATGCCGATTTAACTCAAGAGGGGATTGCTAAAATTTTAGGAGTCACTCAAGAGAACTACTCTAGGTGGGAAACAGGTAAAGAATTTATCCCTTTAAGTAAATTAAATGTTTTATGTAATTATTTTCATGTTAGTATGGATTATGCTTTAGGACTAGATGAAAACAAAACTTATAAGGAAGTATCACTAGACAAAAATATTATTGGCACTCGTCTAAGAGAATTTCGCCACAATATAGGAATTACTCAAAAGGAATTAGCCAAAATATTAAATACCACCCAATCGACTATTTCTGCCTATGAAAGAGGACACACTTTAATATTAGCTAGTTTTGCTTATGAGCTTGCCAAAAAATATAATTTATCTTTAGACTGGTTAACAAACCGCCACAATACAATGTTTATTTCTCAAAAATAATTGCTAGATTTTATCTAGTTTTTTTGTTACAAAAAACTTCTAAAAGTTGACACATAGTTTACTTTATGATACATTTATTCATGAAATTTACAAATAAAAAAGAAGCCAACTACTTAGTTAATGCTTCTTAAAAATTCCCACCCACCCAAGTGTGCCGGTAAAAGTTTAGGCATATTGCACTTAAAACAGTTTGGTATGGAAAGAGCACACTTATCCACTACATAATTATTATAACACAAATATCGCATTATGGGGAAAAAAGATAATAATTTTAAAATGCATGGGAAAATTAAGCATAGGTGGTACTATGCTATATTATGAGTGTTTGCTAGATTTAAGAAAAGATAATAATTATACAATCATGGAAATGTCAAAATTATTAAATACTAGTAAATCAAATTATCAAAGGTGGGAAACAGGAGAGAGGTTTATTCCTACAAGTAGTTTAAATGAAATATCTAGTTTATTTAAAGTAAGTGTTGATTATTTATTAGGAATTACCAGAATTAATAATTCGGATATTTCTTATTTTGACAAGTTAAATAAAAAACTAATTGGCCATAATATTAAAAAATTTCGTCAAGAAAACAATTTATCTCAAAAAGAGTTAGCAAAATTTCTAAACACTTCCCAATCTACTATCTCAGCCTATGAAAATGGTCATACTCTAATTTTATCAATATTTATTTATCAAATATGTAGCAAGTATAAAATATCAGCGGATTGGTTACTTGGAAAATCTACACATGAAAAGCTTAAATAGCTTTTTTTCTTTGTTTTCCAAATTATCAGGGTATAACTTCATTTTTTTCATTCATAATAAAAATGGAGGTTATCATGAATAAAGAAGAATATCAAAAATTAGTAAAAAAATACGAACCCAAAGAAAATAAAATTGAAAATGTAGTATTTGCTTTTCTAATTGGTGGCTTAGTAGGTTTTATTGCAGAAGGTTTAATAGTCTTACTGATGAATTTCTTTAATTTATCAAGACTAATAGCAGGGGCGTGGACATGCTTAATTATTATTTTTGCTGCATCATTATTTACAGCTTTAGGCTTCTTTGATAATTGGATGAGTAAAGCAAAAGCAGGACTTTTAATACCAACCACAGGATTTGCTCATTCCGTATCAAGTAGTGCTCTAGACTATAAAAAAGAGGGGTTAATAACCGGCTTAGGCTCTAACTTTTTCAAACTTGCTGGTAGTGTAATTCTCTATGGAATTTTATCAGCCTTTATTTTAGTGATTGTGAGAGTGATTATTGGTGGCTAGTAAAAAATTTAACAATGTTTATATTAAAGATAACTTTGAAGTAGTAGGCCCCCTAGAACGTGATGGCTTATTAAAAAGTTATGATTTAGTAATGGAAGACTATTATTATGGTGAACCAACCTTTGAACAAGCCGAAATAAAAATGCAAAAGATCGTTTTAGAGAATCTCTTAAATAAAAACAAATTAAGTGAAAGTAAAGTTGACGCTTTAATTGGTGGTGATCTAATTAATCAAATATCCATATCTAGTTATAATGCTTCCAAATTTAGAATACCATATTTAGGTGTATATAGTGCCTGTGCTAGTTATGCTGAAGAACTAATTGTTGGAGCTTCTCTAATAAGTGGTAATTTAGCTAAAAATATTGTAGCTATTACTAGTTCTCATAATTTAAATGCGGAAAGACAATTTAGATATCCCGTTGAATATGGTGCTGTAAAAAAACATACGACAACCTTTACAACTACTGCTGCCGTCTCTACTTTAATTACTAGAGAACCAACAAATATAAAAATTGAAAGTGCAACAATTGGTAAAGCTATTGATATGGGCATAACAGATACCAATAATATGGGTGCCGTAATGGCTCCAGCAGCCGCGGATACTCTAAATACCCATCTCTTAGAAATGCGAAGAAACATTAACTATTATGATTTAGTTTTAACAGGTGATTTAGGGTTAGTGGGAAGAGAAATATTTATTGAAATGTTAAATAAAGAATACAATATAAACTTAAAAAAATACATGGATGCTGGTTGTGAAATATATACCAACTCTCAAGAAACTTATGCTGGAGCAAGTGGCCCTGTAGCTCTTCCATTAGTTTTATTTGACAAAGTTTTAACTTCTAAAAGATACAAAAAAATATTAATTATTGCAACCGGTTCCTTGCAATCCGTTCAATTAGCTAATCAAAAGTTAGGCATTCCGGGCATTGCCCATGCTATTAGTTTGGAGGTAATATAATGACATTTATTTGGGCTTTTTTAATCGCTGGAACTTTCTGTGTCATTGGACAGATTATCCTAGATAACACCAAATTAACCCCAGGCCATGTAACTAGTTTATTTACCGTTTTAGGAAGTCTTCTTGCCTTCTTTGGAATATATGATAAATTAATTGAGTTAGGTGGTGGAGGAGCAACTTCTATTATTTCCAATTTTGGATACATGCTTTATACCGGAGCCCTAGAAGGATTTAAAGAAATGGGTATTTTAGGAATTTTTTCGGGCATGTTAACCAAATCTAGTGTAGCAATAGTCGGTTCCATCGTCTTTGCTGCCATCGTAGCATTAATTTTTAAGCCAAAGGACTAATTAGTCCTTTTTATTTAGCCTATTTTTTGGTATAATTTTAAATAGTAAGAAGGGATTGTCATGGCAAAAAAGAAATATAAAAATGTAAAGGTTGAACAAGAAGAACTAAAACCCATTGCTATAGGTGCTTTTGAATCTAGGAAAAAAACATCTGTAGGTATTTTTATCATTTTAACCATCTTTGTTTTAGTAGTTATATTTTTACCACAAATAACGGAAAAAATAAATGAATATTTAGATCCAACACCACCGACTCCAACAACACCAAATACTCCAAATGAAAATCCAAACGAAGAGGATCCTGATGATGGAGAAGATAATGAAGATGAAACCTTTTATCAATATGATCCAACTCTTAGAATTGAAAGAGAAGATGTAATTATAAGTGATATTAGTATCGATGCTACTAATAATACCATTACTTACAGTGTAACCAACAATACTAATGCTTACCAAGACATGGAAACTCTAAATTATTATATAGAAATTTATAATACGGAAAGAACTTTAATTGAAAGAGTAAAATTAGTACCAGAGGGACTCTTAGCAGGTGGTGCTTTTGAAAACTTTACTAGACCTATAACTAGTACTTCAGCCACAACCATTGGCTACATTGTTTTAGTAAAGAAAACACTAGATGATTACCCAGAAGTAGAACTCGCAACTGATGGCGATGGCAATTCAAGTTTAGTTTGTACAAACGCTCATGAAACAGTTACTTATGAATTTAACAATAATGCTTTAAAATCGGTAACCAGTATTGTAGAATATGTAAATACCGATGCTAATTATACCGATATTTATAGTACCTATCAAACTCTAGCAGATTCTTATAATCGGACAAACGGTATTACTTCTAATTTCTTTATTAATACAGGTGGTTTTAATATCACAACTTTAATTGATTTAGAGAGTGCTAGCCGTACCTACATCTTTAATGCTGATACTTTCACATTAGATACCGAGGCTAAAGAAGTAAGTTTTGAAATGGAAGCTCAAGGTTTTGATTGTAACTAAAAACTAGTAAGGAAGTGATCAAATGGAATATCAATTTAGTATTAACGATTTTGAAGGTCCTCTAGACCTTCTTTTACATCTTGTTAAAACTTCCAAAATGAATATATATGATATTGATATTAAATTAATTATTGATGAATACTTAAAGTTTATTGAAAGCGAAAAAAATAAAAATATTGATATTGCTAGTTCTTATCTAGTGATGGCATCAGAACTAATTCACTTAAAAAGTAAAATGTTAGTAAATGATCAAGAAATAGAAGAAACAAATGAAGAAGAATTTTCGATTACTTCTGAAGAAGATTTAAAAAGAAAAATATTAGAATATGAAAAATATAAAAAGATTAGCGAGAATCTAATCGAATTAGAAAATAAAAGAAATAATTTTTATACCAAAAGCCCGATGAATTTAGAAGAATTTATTGATAAAGGAAATATGAATTTTGGTGATGTTAGTCTAAATGATTTAGTAGAAGCTTTAAAAAGATTTAAAGAACGTGAAAAACTTAATAAACCTTTAAATACCAAAGTAACAAGAAAAGAATATAGTATAGAACGTCGAATTAATGATATCAGAAAAATATTACAAGTAAGAGACAAAGTAGAATTTTTAGAGTTATTTAATGAACCAACTAAGGATTTCATTATTGTAACATTCTTATCCGTTTTAACAATGAGCAAAAATGATGAAATAACATTAACACAAGAAAATAATTTTGCCCCAATTTTAATAGAAAGGAGAACCATTCATGAATAAACTAGGAATACTAGAAGGAATTTTATTTGTTGTAGGCGATGAAGGTATTAATCTAAAAAATTTATGTGAAGTTATGAATATTGATATCGAAGAAGCCAAAGAATTACTACTAAAGTTAAAAGAATCCTATGAAAGTGATGAAAGAGGAATAAGAATTAGTTATCTTGGCGATGCTTTTAAATTAACAACCAAAGAAATTCATAAAGAATATTATCAAAAATTAGTCGAAAATCCTGAAACCAACACTCTTAGTCCTTCCACACTAGAAGTCTTAGCTATCATTGCTTACAACCAACCGATAACTAGAGTAGAAATAGATACTATGCGTGGTGTAAGTAGCAATCATATCATCCGTAAATTAGTAGCTAAAGGTCTCATAAAAGAAGCAGGTAAATCCAAAATGCCCGGAAGACCCAATTTGTATCGTACAACTAGTGAGTTTCTAGATTGTTTTGGCCTGTCTAGTCTAAGTGAATTACCAGAAATTAATGATGAAATAACGGAAGAAGACGAAACAGAATTATTTACATCAATTTATAAGGAGACCACGAATGAATTTGAAAACTAGTTATGAATTAAAAAAAGAATCTTTTGCTAATTATGAAGATTTAACACTAACTTATATCTTTTTTGAAAAAGAAGACATTAATAATATCGAGATAAAATTCGAAACATTTAGAGAAGTAGAATTTAGAAAATGCAGACTAAATAATGTTACATTTAGTGATACTTTTTTAGGAAAAGTAAAATTTCAAAATTGTGAATTAAATAATGTAACATTTACAGGTACTTCTCTAAGTAAAGTAGTGTTTGATAATTGTAAACTAATAAGTGCTTCTTTTTTTGAAGCAAACTTAAACGATGTAAATTTTATAGAAAGTTTAATAGAGTATTCAAAAATTGAAAATTCTAAGATGGAAAATTCGTTTTTTGATGATGTTAAACTAATGGAGAACATCCATCGTCACAACAAATATGAAAATACCAAGTTTTATAAATGCAACTTAAATAGAGAAAATTTTATTGACACAACTTTTAAAAAATGTGATTTAAAAACAAGTCATTTTGAAGATACCAAAATTAATATAGATGATTTAATTACATCCAAGCTATCGATATTAAATTTATTAGAAATTGTAAGTTCCAAAGGAATAATCATTGAAGAATAAAAAAAGTATGTTATAATTTATAATAGGAGGTATAGAAACAAATCCACAGTGCAAAATTTATTATACATCTAGATGTATAATAAAAAAATATTAAATAGAAAGGATTAATCAATATATAGAATTAATTAATAATTTCTATAATATTGATTATACAAGGATGCTATGAGTTATATTGAACTAAAAAATGTAAAAAAAGAATATATTATGGGTAGTGTTAAAATTAAAGCTGCTCATGACGTATCATTTACTGTAGAAAAAGGAGAATTAGTTGTTATATTAGGACCCAGTGGTGCTGGAAAAACAACTATTCTAAATTTACTAGGAGGAATGGATTCTGCCACCTCTGGCAAAATTGTTGTTGATGGAGAAGATATTACTTCCTACAAAAGAAAAGAACTAATTGGTTATCGAAGAAATAGCATTGGTTTTGTTTTTCAGTTTTATAATTTAGTTCAAAATTTAACAGCTTTAGAAAATGTTGAATTAGCCGTGCAAATTTGTAAAAATCCTCTAGATCCTGCCACAGTTTTAGAACAAGTTGGCCTAAAAGATAGAATAAATAACTTCCCAGCTCAGTTATCTGGAGGAGAGCAACAACGTGTAGCCATTGCTAGAGCCATCGCTAAAAATCCTAAATTACTTTTATGTGATGAACCAACAGGAGCTCTAGATTCTAAAACCGGTATTAAAATATTAGATTTACTGGAAAAATCGTGCCGTGAGCTAGGTATGACAACCATAATTATAACTCATAATGCTATGATATCCGAAATAGCGGATAAAGTAATACGTCTTAAAAATGGAACAATCGAAGAAATAAAAATTAATAAAAAACCTAAAAATGTAAAGGAGCTTGACTGGTAATGCGCCTTTTATATAAGCTATCTTTTACCAAGATGCGCAAAAACATTGGTCGCTTTTTATCGGTTTTATTTATTGTTGCTTTAGGTGTCGGTTTTTTTGCAGGGCTCCGTGAAACAACTCCGGACATAGAGTCTACTTTAGATAGTTACTATGATGAACATAATTTAATGGATTTTAAAATTGTCAGTACAGGTGGTTTAACCGAAGATGATGTAAATAGTCTAAAAGAATTAGAGTACATTGAAAAAGTAATTCCGAGCTTTTCCGTAGATACTTTAATTGATGGGGAAGAAGTTAGAGTTCATGCGATTGAAGAAGACATAAATAATGTTGCCCTAAAAGAAGGAAGAATGCCCGAAGAAGAAAGTGAATGTATCGCTGATGCTACCCACTATCAAATAGGAGATAAATTAACAATTACCAAGTTAAGTGGGGATGGTATTCTAAAGACTCTAGAGTATGATGTAGTAGGTCTAGCCGACTCTCCACTATATTTAAGTAGACAAATGGGTATTGCGAGTATCGGAACAGGAGAGTTAACATCTTTTATTTATGTTCCAAGAGAAAACTTTACTTCAGAGTATTATACTGAAATATATTTAACAGCTAAAAACTCTAAAGAAACTACAGCTTACCAAGATGAATATGAAGAAATAACAAGTCTTTTGCTTGCCGAATTAGAAGAATTAAAACCAATTCGTGAAACCAAAAGATACGAAGAAATATTAGAAGAAGCAACAATAGAAATCAGAAAAATTGAATTAGAAGCTAATGAAAATATAACGAATGCCAAGCAGGAATTAGATGAAGCTTTAACAGAAATTAATAATGGTTATAATGAGATTAACTCGGCAAAAGAAAGAATAGCCGCTAGTGAGGCAACTCTAAATGCCGAAGAACAAAATGGCAGGACAGAAATTAACAATGCTCGTGTTACTTGGCAAGAAAATTACAATATATGGGCTAATGCTCTAGCAAGTGCTGGCCTAACAGAAAGTACACTAAGTTCTACAATGGATACTCTAAATAATGAGATTACCAATTTAGAACAAATATTAAGTAACCTTCCAGAAACTGATCCAAGCTATGCCACCTATAAAGCTACTTTAGATACTCTAAACACCCAAAAAAGCAATTTACAAACGCTAATTACGACAAAAGAAACACTAGATGCTAGCAAAAACACAATTGATGCTAATGAACAGGAATTAAATGCAAGAATATCTAGTGCAAGAAACGAATTAACAAGTGCCAAAAATGAAATTACTACCAATGAAGAAGAACTAAATAGTGCTTATGCTGAATATTTATCTGGCCTAGATACTTTAAATGAACAAAGAGCGGAAGTACAGCGACAAATTAGTGATGCTAAAAGTGCTTTAGACGAAATTGAAAAACCAGTTTGGTATTTATTAGATAGAACTGATAATAATGGCTATTCTAGTGTTTGGGATGATGCGGCTAAAGTAGATGCTATTGCCGGTATATTTCCAATTTTCTTTATCATTGTCGTAGCCTTAATGTGTTTTAACACAATGAATCGTATGATTGAAGAAGAACGAGGAGAAATTGGCATTTTAACATCATTAGGATATAGTAATTTTAAAATAATTAATGGTTATTTATTCTATATTTTCTTTGCTACTGTAATAGGAGTTACCGTAGGATTATTAGTTGGATATACTTTAATACCAAATGTTATTTATAGTATTTACAATGCTAATTACATTTTACCTAAATTAAGTATTAATATTAAATTATTACCATTCTTCATAATGATTTTAATTACTTTAGGTCTAATGAGTTTTATAGCTATTTATTCATGTTTAAAAGAATTAAAGAATGCTCCAGCCGATATTTTAAGACCAGCAGCTCCAAAAGCCGGTAAAAAAGTATTTTTGGAACACCTTAAATTTATTTGGAAAAAGCTATCCTTCACCGGAAAAGTAACAGCCAGAAACATGTTTCGTTACAAAAAAAGAATTACAATGACTATACTAGGAGTAGTAGGGTCAACTGCTTTATTATTAACAGGATTCGGCTTACGTGATAGTATTAGTTCTCTAGCTGATCTCCAATACGGAAAAATTAATCATTATGATGCCTTATTTGTTTTCCAAAATAATTTTACAAGTATTGATGAAGAGGTAACAAATCGTCTAGCAAGTGATAATATTGAGGGTTACATGCCAATCTATCAAGCATCTTATACTTTTGAAGCGAAAGATTTAACCCATGATACTTATTTAATTGTTATATCAGATCCCGATAATTTAGATGATTTTATCACATTAAATAGCAAAGTAAATGATGAATTTGCTTTTCCAGAAGATGGTGTTGCCATAAGTGAAAAAATGGCTACTCTCTTAAATGTAGATATTGGTGATTTTATAAAGCTACGTAACAGCAATAATGAATTAGTTGTTTTACCAGTATCAGAAATCGTAGAAAACTATACTTTACACTATGTGTATATGAATGAAGAAACCTACGTTAAATATTTCGAAACAGATTTAGAATACAATATGATTATGGCCAATTTAGATGAATCTATCAATCATGATACTTTAGCAAAAGAATGGATGGATGCTGGACTAATTAGTACCATTAATTTTACGGAAGATAATATTTTAGTATTTGATAATATGGTAGGAGGCTTAAACTTAATAGTTTTACTTATTATTGGTGCCTCATGTGCTTTAGCTTTCATAGTTCTTTATAATTTAACAACAATTAATATTGCTGAGCGCATAAGAGAAATATCAACTCTAAAAGTATTAGGTTTTTACGATAAAGAAGTATCTAGTTATGTTTACAGAGAAACTTTATTCTTAACTATAATTGGTATTTTACTTGGTTTAGTAGCGGGTATATTCTTACATATGTATGTCATAAATGTCGCCGAAACAGATAACATTTTATTCTTACACGATATTTTATGGCCAAGCTATATATACTCATTCTTAATTATTATTTTCTTTACTATCATTGTTCAAATAATAACTAATCAAAGATTAAAGAAAATAGACATGGTAGAATCATTAAAATCAGTAGAATAACAAAGGGGCTATTGGGAAATTAATCACTTCCAACAGCCCCTTTTAAATATGCTAATAAAATAAGTAGTTTATAACTTTAATATTCTAGCTTGCACTCTAGATGCAAAATTACTGACAAGTAATGCTTTATTATTCTGTATAAAAGTCGTTATAAGAAACTTTATGTCCTCTTTTGATATTTCTGTTAAATTGTGTGAAAATCGATATTGAATGACAAAATCAATAAAATTTTTGACATAATCAAATCGTCCAAAATCAGAAGAGCAAGTCATATTATGATGATCATTTAAAAAATAAAAAATGATTTTGCCATCTTTTTTAGGAATAGAATACCCTACCTTTTGAAGTAATATGGCATCACCTCCTTCAACTAATTTTTTAACTTCATCTTCTTCATCTAATAAATGATAATATTCATCCCTTCTTTTTTCTGCGTTTACTATTATTTTGGCTTTCCATAAATTAAATCTTTCTTCACTGCCACCCCAAATACCATAAAATAGATACTCAATGTAATAATTAGCTTTTTGGTATTGAAAATTTTGTTCTTCAACAATATGAATAAGCAAGCATATAGCATCAGTTATCATGTGCTCATCAAAGGTAGAATAGTTAGTAAGCAGATTGTTAAATTCCTGAACTGCTTCTAAATTACTCTTTATATTTTTTTCAGCATCTATGAGTGGAAAGCGATATTTTTCTTTAATTGCCTCTATTTCCTCTTGCTCTTTATTAAGTAATTCCTGTTTCTCTTCTAAAGACTTTTTATAATGAACTATAATATTTTGATATTCATCTAATAATGTGTTTTGTTGCCTTATTTCCTCCATCAATATTCACCTCTAATTGCATTATATCTCGATTTATGATATAAATAAAATATATAATATTTATATTAAATATAAGGAGAATTTATATGAACATCAATTTAGAACTATATCATACTTTTTATGTAGTAGCAAAAACCGGTAGCATTTCTGCCTCCTCAAATATTTTATACATATCCCAACCAGCGATAACCTTACAAATAAAAAAATTAGAAGAAACATTAGAGGTAAGTCTATTTACAAGAACGAAACATGGGGTTATTTTAACGGAAGAAGGAAAAATTTTTTTTGATTATGTAAAAATGGGAATAGATAGCATAACAAATGGGGAAAATGCTTTATCTAACTTGAAAAATTTAGAAAGTGGTATCATTAGAATTGGTGCATCCACCACTGTTTGTAAACATGTCCTAATGCCTTATTTAGAAAAATTTCACGAAAAATATCCCAAGATAGAAATAGAAATTATCAACAATTTAACAACCAATTTGTTAAAAGAACTTCGTAATGGAAACCTAGATATATTAATTTTAAATATGCCTATGAATGAAACAAAAGACCTAAAAATAATTCCTATCCAAGATGTACATGATATATTTGTTGGTAATAAAAAATATTATAATTTAACAAAAGGGAAAATCGATTTAAAAGATTTAGGGCAATACCCTTTAATATTTCAAAAATTACCTTCTAATACTAGAGCTTTTCTAAATAAATATTTAAAAGAAAATAAGATTGATTTAAAACCTCAATTAGAAGTAGTTAGTTACAATTTAATCATGGATTTAGTCAGTGCTGGTTTTGGTATCGGATATGCTACTAAAGAATTTATTAAAGAGGAATTAGCTAGTGAAAAATTATATGAAATAAAAGTAACACCACCCATTCCCAAAAGGTTTATAGGAATTGCTATTATAGAGCAAAAAACACCAAACTACAGTGTGCAAAAATTAATAGAAATGATGAAAAAAAGGCCGAATTAATATTGACATATATAGCGAACATTTGTTATAATCGGATATACAATAATTCAGGGGGAGGTATTAAAAATGAATGAATTAAAAGAAATTTATACGGAAAAAACATTTGAAGAAATTAAACATATTAATGAATTTGGTGAAGAATATTGGAGTGCTAGAGAACTTATGCCAATTTTACAATATTCAAATTGGCAAAATTTTGAAAAAATAATTGATAAAGCTAAAGTAGCATGCCAAAACAGTAATGCTCAAGTAGTAGACCATTTTATTGACGTCAGTAAAATGGTTCAAATTGGGTCAGGAGCTTATAGAAAACAACTTGATTATCATTTAACAAGATATGCTTGCTATTTAATTGCACAAAATGGAGATGCTAGGAAAAAAAGTAATTGCTCTTGCTCAAACCTATTTTGCAATTCAAACTAGAAAACAAGAATTAACGGAGCAAAAATATAGAAATCTAACAGAAGATGAAAAAAGATTGTATCAAAGAAATTTAACAAAAAAGGGTAATTATTCTTTAAATAAAACTGCTAAAAAAGCCGGAGTTAAAAATTTTGATAAATTTCATAATGCTGGATATAAAGGCTTATATAATGGTGAGACTGCGGGTGATATTGCAAGAAGAAAAGAGTTAAGATACCGTGAAGATATATTAGATAATATGGGAAGTGATGAACTAATTGCCAAGCTTTTTAGAATTTCTCAAATAGAACAAAAATTAAAGATAGATAACATAAAAGAAGAATTTGAATCATGTGTCATTCACTTTAATATAGGTAAAAACATTAGAGAAGTCATAGCTAAAAATGGTGGAACAATGCCAGAAGACCTGCCAACACCAGAAAAAAGTTTAAAAGAAATAGAAAAAGAAAATAAGAACAAATTATTAAAAGTTGATTAAGAAAGAGAGGAAGATAAAATATGTTAGAAAATATTGAAGTTTTATATCACAGTAGTATTAAAATAAATAAAGGAGGTATTATTTATTTTGATCCTTTTAAAATAGATAAGGAATATCATGATGCTGATATTATTTTTATTACTCACAGCCATTATGACCATTATAGTGAAGAAGATATACTTAAAGTAAGAAAAGAGAACACTTGCATTGTAGCACCATTCGACTTGTTAGATAATTTATTAACACTAGATTTTACAAAAGAAAGTATAACAACTGTAAAACCGAATGAAAATTATAATGTAAACGGTTTAACGTTTAAAACCATACCAGCCTATAACACTAATAAAAGCTTTCATCCAAAAAGTAATAATTGGGTAGGATATTTGCTTACTTTAAATGATACAATCTATTATATCGCAGGTGATACAGATATTACCGAAGAAAATAAACAAGTGAAATGTGATGTTGCCTTTGTACCCATTGGTGGAACTTACACGATGGATTATAAAGAAGCCGCTGAACTAATAAATGAAATAAAGCCTAAAATTGCCGTACCAACTCATTATGCAGCAATTGTTGGGGCAAAAGAAGATGGCGAAAACTTTGTAAAGCTATTAGATTCAGAGATTGAATGTAAAATCTATATAAAATAAGGAGAGATTATGGAAAATTTAACACCAGCAGAATTAACAGATAGGGGAATATGCCCAACCTGTTATGATAGGAAGAACAATAACTGTTTATATGGAAATAATAAGGATAAAATGTTATTTGAAAATGATTTGTTTGAATGCTTTTTAGTTGGCAACCCTAGGGCAGAGGGTCATACTGTAATATGTAGCAAAAAACATTATAAAGATATGATGGAAATACCAGATGATTTATGTGCGGAAGTATTTGTTTTTGCCAAAAAAGTAATGAACGTTTTAAAAAGTGTTTATCACTCTGAAAGTATATATTTATGTACTATGTGTGATGGACCAATGAACCATTTTCACATACAATTAATACCGAGATATTCATATGAGCGTAGGGGTTCAAAAAATTTTGTTAAAGAAAGAAAAGAATATATAGAAGATAAAGAAAAAATAGCTAAGATACGTAAACTATTAAGTGATTAAAATAAATTAATCCAGTTTTTTAAATATTAACTTATTATTACCTTGCATAATCTCCAACTTTTTATCAAAGGTTTTGATAAGAATCTATCTTTAAAGTATACACCCATTCTTCAATCTTTAATAAAAAACTTTTCTTTGTTTTCTTACTTTGTGGTATTGTTTATTGTATAATTTTAACAGGAATATTTGATGTGAGTGTCGTCCTCCAATCTTGAAAAAGAAAGGAGGTAGATATTGATGAAAACTAAGACTTTTATAATAAAAGCTCTAAAGCTCATTGCTATCATTTTATTACTTTCTACTTTATTGGTATTAGCAATAAAAAAATAGACACTCTACAGCATTGATAGAGTGTCAAACCCATTAAATGGAGGCGACATTCACTTGCAAGATCGAATGTTCCTCTTTTTATTTTATGCAAGTTCTCTTACTTACATACTAATCATATCATAAATTACTCAATCTGTCAAAATAAGATCTATTATTTGTTAATCCTTTTTTAAAATTATACCTTATCATTAGTTAAAATTATACCTCAATATATTGTATAATATATCTCTGAAAGGAGATGTATTTTTTATATGCATAATAAATCATATGCATTAAAACTTGTTCAAGATAAAATTAATGGTTTAAATAATTATTCTTACTCACAAATTGGAACTTTAAGTGGGTATTCTAAACTTCAAATAATTAATTTTGCAAAATTATTAAAAGAAAAGGATATTGACTCTATTTTAGTTCATGGACTTACTAACAAACCTTCTAATAATTCTCCCTCTAACAAAGAAATAGAATTTATTAGGAACTTCAAAAATCAATATCCGTCTATTAGTATACAACAATTTATGGATATTTTCCATGAAGATATTGTATTTAATCCTAAAATGATTAAAGTAGTAAAATTAAATAACCTTCAAAAAAGAAGTTATTCTTTCTTTGAGAATTTATATCATAAAGAAGGTTGGAAATCCACAATTAAGCATAAATGCTTTAATAAAGAATATGAACATCACCCTTTAAGAGAACCCTCTCCAAGACGTGGTATTTTAATTATGATTGATGGTACTCCTCATGATTGGTTTAATAATGGTAGAAAATCATCTTTACATATTGCTATTGATGATGCTACTGGAGAACTTTTATGTGGTTGGCTTATGCCAACAGAATGTTTAGAAGGATATGTTCATATGCTTAAAATATTAGTTACTAAATATGGTATCCCTGAAAATTTTTACAGTGATAAACATACTATCTTAATTAGCCCAATAGATGGTAATTTAACACAATTTGGGCATATATGCGAAGATTTAGGTATCAACATCATCGCTGCCAATACTCCTCAAGCTAAAGGTAAAGTAGAAAAATGGAATAATACTATTCAAAATAGATTAGTAAATGATATTAAAAGATTTAATATTAAATCAATTGATGAACTAAACAAATTCTTTAATGATTTTTATTGTGATTATCTAAACAAGAAATATGCTTATGAACCCAAAGAGAAAGGATCAAGTTTTGTTCTCATAAACAATATTGTTTTATCAAATATCTTATGTATTAGAGAAGAAAGAAAAATGCTAGATGGTAATGTTATATCTTGGAAAAATAATTATTATCAAGTAATAAACGAAGATAATTCTATTAAGCAAATCTTTAAAGGAACATCACTAATGATTTATCAAAACGTTTTAACTAAAATAGTTAAAGTAAAATATTATAATCATTTTTATAATACAGTCCAAATAGAGGGACATAGACAAGATCCCGTTAAAAGAGAACAATTAAGAATAGATAATCAAAAACAACTTGAACAAGTTTTAAAAGAAAGAGATAAAAGAGTACTGACAATATTAAAGAACAAATGATGTTTATATTTTTGCTTTTGTTTTGTTAGATACTCAAAAAAAGAAAATAGCTACTTTGTCAAGGGCTCGAAGAGTTTACTTTACCCTTTATTAAGTAGTTATTTTCTTTTACCATTTTTTATTCTAAAACAAAAGCAAATACTATCTTTTGAAATTATATAAATCGGTATAATTTTAACTAATGATTAACACTCATCCAAAAAAGTATGAATTATTTTTATCTTGTTCTTCTTTCTGTTTGATCTACACTCTCAAACCATCTTACGTCGTTCATTATTTCTTTATACTGCTTTTGTAACATCATTTGTTTCTTTTCAGCTATCCAAGTTTCTAGTTTTTTTAAAGTTTTTTCCACATTATCAAATTTGGTAGTAAAATAAGGCTTACCAGCTTTTTCTTTTATAAAAGTTTCTTTTGCTATAGCGTTTTTGATTCTATCACTTTTTATAGTGTTTTCTAAATCTTCTAGATTTGATATATGGTCTTTTAAAGAGTTGAGATATTTTATTGTTTTAAAATCAATATCTAATTCATTTTCTTTAAAAGTTTTAGCTAATAAATACTTAAACATTCCTTCTAAATTACTAGTATCTATGCTATTTTCATTAACATATTTTACGCCATTGGTGCCATAAATAGATTTTAATATATTTAATTCTTCTTTTCCCCACATATTTGTCTTTCTTGCTGGTATATTTTTTAGAACATTAGCAAATAGTTCTAAGTGATATCTTCGCATTTCTAGTTTTTTTGTAACTACAGCTTTTATATCTTTTTCTGTTAAATCAATATCTTCTTCATCGTGAAGTAAATCTTCGCCTATTCTTACTCGATATAATTTATAATTACTTGCTGGTACATAATCTGTAATATATTCACTACCCTCAAAACCGTTGTTATAATGTCCTTTTAAGACATCCGTTATAAATGGCTTTCTTATATCTAGGCCGTCCGTATTAATTTCATAAATGATTGCTATAGAAGGTATTAGAATTGGTCTATTATTTAAAGTTGGCCTTCCTGTTAGGGGAATACCATCGTTATGGAGGGAACCGTAAGCTCCCAAAACCATATTTAAATTATCAGTCATATATATACCGTATTCATTACCATCACTAACTGTTTTCCTACCATATTTATCTATTATTGGTTCATAATTTAGAGTTATAGGCACTTTGGAAAACTCAAAATTAGCTAAATGATTATAATCGATTTTTATACCACGATATAAAATTTTTGGCTTATCCATAGGCCTTCTCCTTATATTCTAATATTTGCACTTTAAATGGTGTCCCAAGCGCGATTCGAACGCGCGATCTCTAGCGTCGGAGGCTAGCATTCTATCCAGCTGAACTATTGGGACATGTCTTTATTTTATCATAAATAGAGAAGAAAAAAAAGACTTACCTTACGTAAATCTTATAATATCAAACACAGTGATATAAATCATTAGTAAAATAATTAAGAAGAAGAAAATCATATGACAAGCATTTTCAAACTTCGCATTAATTGGACTTCCCTTAATTTTTTCAATAATTAAGAACAAAATTCTTCCTCCATCAAAAGCTGGGATTGGTAAAATGTTAATTAAACCAACATTAATACTTAAGAATGCAATTAAATAAACTATTTGTTGTAAGCCCATAGATAAACTCTCGCCTACAACATGATAAATACCTACGGGACCAGACAGACTACTTAGGGATATTTGGCCGGTAAATAAATTAATAACCGTAATCCACATCGTAGAAATTAAACTCCAGAATCTTGCAAAAGCATATTTAATACTAGCCCATAAGCCTCTTTCGGTTTTTTGTTCAATTCCAAAGCCAAAAGTTTTTTGTTCTTCACCCGCCTCAGTTTTCGTAACATCTGGTTCAAGTTCTAAAGTCATCGTTTTGCCATCCCGTAATACTTCAAATTCATAAACATTGCTATCATTTTTTAAATATAAAACGATTTGAGTTTGATCCCAGGTAGATACTTTATGATCATTAATAGAAAGAATTAAATCTCCTTCCATTAAGCCTCCCGCTTCAGCTGCAGAGTCTTCTAGGACAGTACCTACTTTTGGGTCTAAGCTATTTGCTCCCCAAATAAGAGCCATGATAAATAAAATGATTATCGCTAGTAAGAAGTTATTAAATACACCAGCGGCTAGAATAATTACTCTTTGCCACCATTTTTTATTACACATAAAATCTTCTTTTTTAATGGTTTTGGTATCATCATCTTCATAAACTTCTCCGGCCATAGAAACAAATCCACCAATTGGTAGAGCCCTTATATTATAATTAATGCCATCTTTGCCTTTATGGGTTTTAATTAAAGGACCCATACCAATTGAGAATTCATAAATGTGAACACCAGCTTTTTTAGCAGTAATAAAATGCCCAAATTCATGCACTAAAATAATTAAACCTAAAATAAATATTAGTAATATTAAAACAATAAACCACATAAATTATCCTCCTATAATAATGAATATACTAGTAAAAATCCTAACATAATAGCTATAGTACTATCTAGGCGGTCTAATATGCCACCATGGCCAGGAATTAAATTGCTAAAATCTTTAATTTCATTTTCTCTTTTAATTTTACTAAATATTAAATCCCCTATTTGACCTAATATAGATAAGAAAAGAGTTACTAATACTACCCAAATGGTAATATCACTTACAAAGAAGTGGTAGAAGAAACACGCTACTACGGTTGCAATAATAGAACCTAATACGCTTCCTTCGACTGTTTTTTTTGGACTAACCGCTGGTATTAATTTATGACGACCAAAGGCCATACCCATAAGCATAGCAAAGGTATCCGTAAAAATAAAAATTAGAATCAAATAAATAAATAAGTACAAATCTGTCATTCTCGCTAAAATCATCGCATTAAAGGAAACACCTAAGAGAAGAACACATCCAATTAATACTAAAGCATCAGTAGCCCGATATTTGTTTTCTGGATAAAATACCGATAAACCTAATAAGCTAAGTAAGAGTATGGCAATCCCCCGATAAGTAACTCCAAACATGATAGAATAACCATCAAATTCAGATAAAACAATCAGTAATAAAGCTACCATACTTACTAATTTTACAAATATGGGTATTTCTTGATGACTTTTTTTTAAGTCTAAAAGTTCTTTTAAAGCTAGAAGACTTACCACACCTACTCCTAACCGAAATAAATCACCACCATACCAAACAAGAGGTATGACAATAATTAACATCACAATAGCACTAATAATTCTTTTTTTCATAAAATCCTACTTTCTATTTAAAAGTATACTACTTAACGTTTCTTTCGTCAATTATTTATATAAGCCCATTTTTTCTTTCATGAGCATAAATTTCTTCTGGGCAATTGCTCTTGTTATGGTAGCATTTTCTTCTAATAGTTTGTCTAATTCTTGGCTATTTATGATTTTTTGATAACGGGCTTGAATAGCACTAATTTCTTCTATGACGGTATCTGCTACAAAACGTTTGAATTCGCCATAATTTTTACCTTCAAACATCGTTTCAATATCACTTATGCTTTTACCAGTTAGGGCAACGCATATATTTATTAAATTGCTAATTCCTGGTTTTGCCTCAGGATCAAAGCGAACAATGCATTCACTATCGGTAGTAGCTCCCATTATCTTTTTGCGAATGCTATTTATATCATCAAGAATTCTAATAACACCTTTAGGGTTTTCGCTTGATTTACTCATTTTTTTTAGAGGATTTACTAAATCCATAATTTTCGTTCCTTCTTTAGTAATATATACATCAGGAATTTTAAAAGTATCACCATATTTTTTATTAAATTTTATAGCAATATTGCGAGTTAGTTCTACATGCTGTTTTTGATCGATTCCAACGGGTACATAATCTACATCATAAGCTAGAATATCAGCCGCCATTAATATGGGATAAGTAAATAAACCAGCATAAAAATTAGCATTCTTACTACTTTTATCTTTAAACTGGGTCATACGGGATAATTCTCCAAATGGGGTATTGCATTCGAGTAACCATGAAATATTAGCATGATATTCATTTTCTGATTGAATAAATATTATATTTTTATCCGGATCTATACCACAAGCGATATACAAAGCTACTAAACTACGAATATTTTCATGCAAAGTAGTTGGATCTTGAGGTACCGTAATAGCATGCATATCGGCAATAAAAATATATGATTTAAATTCATCTTGCATACGAACCATCTGTTTTATAGCTCCAATATAATTTCCAAGCGTAATAACTCCAGATGGTTGGATACCGGTTAAAATGGATTTGGTTATATTTGCACTAAATTCTTTCATAATAAAATTCACTTCCTAATTTTAAGTATATCAGAAAAAGCGATAAAATAAAATAAAAAATTATAAAAATCAAAAAATTCCTAAATGAAATCTAGGAATTTTTAAAAAGAATCAATGTTAATTTTAACATTTTTAATATGATTTAAATAAGCATGGGCTAGAATAACGGTTCTAAGAGCTTTAGCGGTTCTACCACTCTTACCAATTACTGCACCCATATCTTCGTCTGATACTAAAATTTCTAAAATCGTAGCTTCCTCATCACCAGTAAAAGCACTAACTTTTACTAGGTCGGGATTTTTTACAATATTTTTAATTAAATAGGTTGCAAACTCTGTTATTTCCATAATTATTTACCTGATTTTTTGGCTTCTGCATATTTAGCCATGATTCCTTCTTTAGAAAGAATAGAACGAACAGTATCGGTAGGAATAGCTCCATTATTTAACCATTTTAAAGCCAAGGCTTCATCTACTTTTACTTCAGCTGGTTTTTTTATTGGATTATAAGTACCAACTGTTTCAATAAATCTACCATCTCTTGGACTTCTCGCATCGGCGGCTACAATACGATAAAATGGTTTTTGCTTAGAGCCCATTCTTTTAAGTCTTAATTTAACGGCCATAATAATCCTCCTTTGCATATTCATTCTATCACATAACAGAAAGTGTGTCAACTATTTTTGGTTGACACTATTTTAAATAATCCTCATCAATTTCTTGAATAACTTCATCTATTTCTTCTTCCTGCGTCTCATCTTCAATAACTTCATAATCATCTTCCTCTTCTTCTACACTTACTTTAATCATTGTATTGCCTACTATTTCTACCCCTAATTCTTTTTCAATAGATAGATTAACTACACCTTGCTCTGTTGTAACATCCGTTACAGTAGGTTGCGTTAAGCTTCTTACAATAATTTCTGATGCATCACTTAAAACGGCTCCATCTTTTAACTTGATATTCATTTTATCTTCATATGTAAAATGTTCTGTTGCTACGGCTGTTTTAGTATCATTATTATATGAATACCAAACATTAACATCAAAACCTCCATTAATTACAACTGCTCCGTTTAGCCCATGCCCTTCAAACGTATGGTTAATTACCCAACAGCCTAATACAGTATCAGGAATTTCATTAGGGGTTACGGAAAATTTAGAAACACTTGTTTTTTTAGCTTTACCAATAACAGCTTTGGTTACAATCTCTTTAAAACTTGCCAATTTGATTCCTCCTCTATTTTAATCTATGCAACAAATAGCTAAAAGTGCACTGTATTTTTAAAAAGTTGGCATATTTAAAAATATTTTGATATAATTTAAGTGGTGATAAAAATGGATTGTATATTTTGTAAAATTATTAAGGGTGAGATTCCTAGTAAAGTATTATATGAAGATGAATTAGTAAAAGTTATAATGGATGTTAATCCGACTGTAAATGGGCATGCTTTAATTATTCCTAAGAAACATTATACGGATTATTTAGAACTAGATCAGAATATCATTACTCATATATGGGATGTAGCTAAAAAAATGGGACCTAGTATTATGGATAAGCTAAAAGCTAAATCTTTAACACTTCTTGTTAATTTTGGTGATGATCAACAAGTAAAACATTTTCATATGCATTTACTTCCTAATTTTGGGACTATGGAATCAAAAGCTACAAAAACTAGTGAAGAAATATTTAGCATTTTAAAAGACTAAGGGCAAGCCCTTAGTCATTTTTAATTTACAAATAAAATGTACATTAAATAACGAATATGAATTGCTCGAATCATTCTTTCAAATGCTTGAGCAAAGGGAGCAAACATACTGCCACCACTCACTTTTAATAAGCTCTCATTATTTAGTTTCATATTATCCTTTCTAACGAGTGAACAGTATGATTATATCACACTTTTAAGTAATTCTCTATACTCAAATAAGGAATTTTAATACTGATAGCTCCACTACTCCAAGGACCTACTTGATATGGTGGAAAAATAATTTGTAAGTTATCTTCTAGAAATATTAAAAGGCTAAAATTTTCTATAGTTGGAGTTAGGCCAGTCTTTACCATCTTAACATCATCATATAATAAATTTTTCTTTTCTTTTAGTAAATATTCTGATAGAGTACTTAGTTCTTTTAAAAATTCATCTTTATTCGTTATTAAATCTTCTAAAAATAATTCCTTATTATTTACTAAGTCATAATAAAATACTTTATCATAACGAATACTATGGGCTCCTCCACTATCGACATATAAAATGTAATGAAGAGAAGCTATATTTTTATAAAATCTAATATCATAAGATAAATCATAAATGCTTTTTTTGGCTATCTCAGTTTCTATCTTACTTAAAAATTCGTTTTTCTTGTCTATGATAAAGGTATCTAGCATGATACATTCTTCCATATGAATAGAGTCATAAAACTCCATATTTATGTAATTATTCAAAATAATCCCTCCTTTTTATTAGTAATTTTTAGTAAAGAAAAAATAGAGATTACTCTCTATTATTTCATACTGTTAATTTTGTCATTAGCCATATTCATAGCGTTATTTACAAGTTTGGTGGCTTTTCTTTTTGTGTTTTTATTGTTTAGAGCATAAGCCATCATACCAGCTCCTGCAGCCATGGCTATGACACTTCCAACTACTATTTTTTTCATTATTAACACCTCAGTAATAGTATTAACTAACCGGAATGAATTTATGCACTAATTTTTCTTTTAACATGGTTTTACGATTGGTTGCATAATCGTTATTTACAGCCATTGCAAAACTACTTGCTTCCCCAATTATTACCAAACTTTTTTTAGCTCTTGATACACCGGTATATATTAGCTTATTATAAAGCATTTTATAATAACTTCTAGAAATTGGCAAGATTACATGAGGGAATTCACTACCTTGGCTTTTATGAATAGTTATGGCATAAGCATGCTTAATTTGATTTAATTCTTCCTTTGGATATTCAACTTTTACTCCTTCAAAATCTATTAAAACTAAATCTTTATTGCGGCTATTTTTCTTACTGATTTTTCTAATATAGCCAATATCGCCATTGAATACATTGTTATCTGGATTATTTTGGAGTTGTAAAACTTTATCACCTTCCCGATAAGTAATTTCGCCATAACGCAATTCTTCTTTTTTACTAGACTTCGGATTAAATAATTCTTGTAATAAAATATTTAGATTATCAATTCCGTTTTCGCCTTTATACATGGGTGCTAAAATTTGGATATCTTCTTCATTTAAGCCTTTTTCTTTACTCATTAAGCAAATTTTTTTAATCATTTCTTTAATATACTTGCTATCAACACTTAAGAAATTGTAATCATCTTTTTGAGTAATAAAATCCTCGGATAAATCTTTATTTTTAATTTCTAATGCTAAATAAGGAATATAAGAGTTTTCACTTTGACGATAAATTTTTTCTAAGGGACAGAAAGTAAATAAATCACTCTCAATTAAATCATTTAAAATAAGGCCTGGGCCTACTGATGGAAGTTGGTGAACATCTCCTACCATTATTAGTTGGACATTTGTTTTTATTCCTTTTAGGAGAGCATCAAATAGGCTTACATCAATCATACTCATTTCATCGACAATAATTAAGTTTTCTTCAGCTTTATGATATTCATTAACGCCAAAATTTCCGGTATCCTTGTTCCATTTTAAAAATCTATGAATTGTCATAGCAGGAAGGCCGGTAGAAGAACTCATTTTTTTACTGGCTCTTCCAGTGGGTGCCAAAAGAGCAATATTGGCTAGAACTTCCATAGGAGAGAAATCATGCATTTTAATGTATAATTTTACAATAGCATTAATAATGGTTGTTTTACCAGTACCTGGGCCTCCTGAAATAATCGTTATTTTATTTTCTAAGGCTTTACGAATGGCATTTTTTTGATCTTCATTATAATGCACTTTATTTTCTTCTTCTAGTCTTTCTAGCTCAGAATCAAAGTTATAAAAAGGAGTCGTATTAAAAGCACTTAAAGTAAAGAGATTATCCGTTATATCTTTTTCGGCTTCATAATATTCCGTTAAATAAAAGTTTTCCTTTTCAACGACAATTTTATTTTCTTCTTCTAAGCTGTAGATCATACTTTCAAAAGTAACATCTTCTAAAATAAGACCAAACTCTTTTTTTAGAGCATCTTTAATTTCTTCTTCTTTGTAATACGTATCACCATTGCTGGAACTAAGACGACGCATAGCTTCTGTTAGACAGGCTTTTAATCTTACTTCATCTAACTCTTCATGGTGAGTTTTATAAATACTGTCAATTTTATTAAAATCCATGATTTCTGTTAAAACATATAAGTTAGATTCCATAATATATTTGGTCGATGCTCCATATTTTTTATAGATTCTGGTAGCTTCGGGAATACTAAAGCCTAGTTCTTTTAGTTTTAGTAAAGAATCATCAGCATCCGAATACTCTAACAAACTAGCTCGGATGGCTTTCTTTTTGGCATCGCTTAAAGCGGGAATAACATCTAGAGCATGTTCATTTTCTTTAATTTTATTTACAGCATCCATTCCTAAGAGTTCTACTATTTTTTCAGCTGTTTTTTCGCCACAACCTTTAATTAGAGAACTAGATAAAAATTCTATTAATGCACTTTCCGTCGTGATAGCTTCTTTTTCATAAGATTTTACTTGATATTGAAAACCAAAACGTTCATGTCTTATTCCTTCTCCATATAAAATAAATACTTCTTCTAAATTAATATCTAGAAAAGTACCGGTAATTGTAACGGTTTTCCCTACATATTCATCCATTTTTTCATCAGTTGTTTCTTTAACGCGAAAAACAGCTACAACATAGCCGTTATCTTGATTTTGATAAATAATATTACGCACTTTTCCTTTGATGTACTTCATAACTATTTCACCTAAGAGTAATTATAACCCAATTTTTTCATTTAAACAAGTAAGGATATGACCATATACTTTATTATTTTCTAACTTATCAATAACACATTTATAAACTTGATTTAGTTTTAGCTCTCCTTTTAGATAAACTTTTAAATAATTGGATGTAAAACCAGTTGTGTAATTATCTGTGTATTCTTCCGTAATAACTTCTAACTCTTTACCTATAAACTTTTCTTCATAATCATGTTCTAACACTTCCGATAATTCTAATAACACATGGACTCTTTTTCTTTTTTCTTCTTCGTCTATTTGAGGCATTACGGCTGATGCCGTACCATTTCTTTTAGAATATGGGAATACATGAAGTTTGCTAAAAGCTGTTTCTTTACAAAAATTAACATATTCTTGGAAACATTCTTCTGTTTCATAGGGATGACCCACAATACAATCGGTAGTAATTGATATATCTGGTCGAATATTTCTAATTTGTTCAATTTTATTTTTAAAATAAGCGGTATCATACTTACGATTCATTCTTTTTAAGATAGTATCACTACCACTTTGAAGAGGTATATGAAGGTGATTGGCTATTTTGGGTTCTACTTTTAAAAGATCTAAAAACTTGTCATTTAATTCGGTAATTTCAATGCTTGAAATACGAATACGTTCTAATCCGGGAATCTTGGCAATACTACTAATTACATCACTTAAATCTTTATTTTCATCGCTGTAACTTCCTGTATGAATACCCGTTAAAACAATTTCTTTATGACCATTTGCGACTAAGACTTCAGCTTCTTTGATAACATCGGCAAACTTTTTAGACCGAATATTTCCCCTAACATACGGAATAATGCAATAAGAGCAAAAATTATTACAACCATCTTGAACTTTAATAAAAGCCCTTGTATGAGTAGTAAATTTTTCGACTTCCATATTTTCAAAATCTAAATCTCTATTTTTTGTAAAAAAGCTATAGGGTTTATGAGTTTTTTTATAATTATTAATTAACTCGACAATTTTACTTTTTTCGCGGTTGCCAATTAAAATATCAATACCCATATTTTCATATTCATCTGAATCATTTTGGGCACTGCAACCGGCTACTACTAAAATAGCATTTTTATTTTCTCGTCTTGCTCTTCTAACCATTTTTCTGGATTTTTTATCAGCCATATTAGTAACACTACATGTATTTATAATGATAATATCTGGTTTTTCTTCATTATAAATATAGCCAGAGTGTAATAAATTCTCTAGCATAAATTCACTTTCATAAGTATTTACTTTACAACCTAAAGTAATTATTTTAAATGTCATAAAATCCCCCGCTTACTTATTAATTTAATGTTTGTTGTAGTTTTTTTAAAGCTTCTAGAAAAGCTTCTTCTTTTTCATAAGATATTACCGATACTTTAATTTCTGGTTTTACCCGAACTTCTTTATTAATTAAATTATCTAAATCGACTTTTTTAACAGTTAAATCATCATCTAAAGATTCTTCTTCTGAATAATTTATAGCAAAATCATTTTTTCTTTTTAATAATTCATCATAGCTAATAATAGCTTTTTCTTCTTGGTCTTCTTCATACTTATTTAAGTTAATAGCACTAGGTTCGGCATTTTCTAAAGCTTCGGTAATTTCTTTTAGACTTGTTATTTCATCATTATTATTATCGTTTTTAGGTGGCAAATTATTTCCTTGTGATGGAAAATTCATTTCTTCTTCTGCACGATTTTCTCTTATAAAATATATTAAGACGATTATTAATAACATTAAAGCTAGTACAGCAAAAAAGAAAACAACATCCACAAAAGAAAGCGTTTTTAAAAAGTTCATTATGTCATCAATAAATTGCATAATAATATCACCACAATCTTATTCTATCAAAAAAATGCCAATTAATAAAGAGGCATTTTTATATTTACATTTATTTTCCAAAGACTTGACATCAATTTACAACATATGGGTCGGTAAGCGTTCCAGTGCCACTTACTTTAGTATTTCGACTTAAGCTAATTACAGGTCTTACTCCCCGGTAAAGAGTAGATGCTACACTTTCTGTTAGGCTACCATTCGTACTTACTAAGAATGGATAAATACTACTATCATCTTTTCTAGCTAAGGAAGAAGTCCACCATAAGCTTTCAATTTCCGAATTATATAAATAATAATTTGTATTTTCTTCATCATATAAGGCACCAGCATAAACGATTTCATCTACGGTTAAAGTACCTATCCTGCTAATAAAACTTGCACCTAAACAATTAAAGGTAGGAATTTTATTGGTTATAATTCTAGTGTAAGCATTATATTTATCATCTGCTATACTTGTTTCACTACAAAATTTAGAATTAGCAATATTTCCTTCATAATAGCTTAAATTATTTTCATAAAATGACTTTAAACTCTCATATAGTGAAGTCTCATTAAAATTGCTTTCTTCCGTATTATAAGTTGACAAAGTATCAGTTACTTCATTTAGGACTAAACGAACTGTACCATCGCCATTTATTCTTATGATTCGCCAAGTAAGATTAGCAAAGGATACATAATTATTATCTACTGCCCCTCTAAAATAATAGGTAGCTCCATCATCATCTTTATCTTCAATTAAGCCTTCGTTCGTAGAGCTTATTTGTTCTCCAACTACTGTTGTAGGGTTTTTAAGTTCATTATTATTTAAAATAGTCATATAAAAATATTCTTCGACATCTTCTATTTTTTCGATATCTAGAGAAAAACTGGTACTCGTATTACCATTAACTGTTAAAGTAAAATTTTGGGTTTCTAAAGCAGGAATTAAAATATTATTAGCAATAACTGGGTTATCAGCATCAAGTGTTGTCTTTTCTGTTCCAATACTAGCATCACTTGAAGTAAGGGTATAAGTTAAGTCTTTATCATATCCAGTTATATCATTAACACTTATACGATAGTAAACATCATTACTACCATTATTCGTAACTGAAAATCGATATTCCCCATTGGTTATAATATTTTGACCATCTAAATAATTAATTGATAATTCATCATTTACTACTACTTGGGTTTCATCTAATACAACTTTATCATAAAATAAATACCCAATACCAATACATCCAATTAAAACAATTAATATAGCAATGAAAGTTAAACTTCTTTTATAAACAATACGCATATCATCAATCCCTTTATTAAAAGTATACTCAGAAAAATAGAACTTGTCAATTTAAAAGACGAGTAAAACAGGATAAACACATAAGTTTTTAAAACTCATGCGTTTATCCTGCCCATTTGATTATATCCATCTGTTATTCTAACACATATTTTTTGTTCATTTTCGTTATTATCTAAATTAACGGTAAAGGTATTATCACTTAAGGTTGGTAATGTATCTGGCGAGCAAGTATCACTTGTAGTTGTACAATACTCTACTTCATAGTCATCTGTATAACTAGTTATATTACTAGTTATACTTGCACTCTTATACCAACCATTAGATCCTTCTGTAGTATTACCTACAAATAATACTTCTGGTGTTGGATATTCTCCATTACTCTCTACTTTGATTGTTCCACTTAATGTACTTCCTATATCTGCATTTTGTGCTGTATCTTGATTGGGATATTCTATTACCACATAATAATAAGTTACGGTTCCTTCTGGTGAAGTTACTATTACTTCATTATTCAAAAGAGTAGTTTTTCCATTACTTATAGTTCCACTTTTTATTGGACTTCCTAAACTTGTTATATTATTACCACTACACTCTTCATAATATTGCATGGCTCCACTAACTACTTGTGTCTTAGCTTCACAACTATAACTAACTTCAACATTACTATCTATTTTATAGATAGTATA
>DVJF01000027.1 GCA_018716965.1 Candidatus Caccenecus avistercoris
CATACCTCCAATACATAATTTTCTGAGCAAAAATATTGTATCAAAGGATCATGTATATGAGTATTTTTTATTTCGGATATCCAAATTTAAATTTATATATAATTCGGATTTCAATATTTTAATGAACAATAATTTAAAGATTATTGCACTTTTTTCTTAAATAATTTATAATTATTTTGGTGGTTGTAGTGAAATTTACTTATAAATTAGAGAAAAAGGAAAAAAATACAGGAGCACGTTTAGGCTCTTTTATATATAATGGTGTAAAATATGAAACACCGATGTTTATGCCGGTTGGAACACAAGCAACGGTTAAAACATTATCACCTGAAGAATTAAAAGATGTTCATGCCGGAATTATTTTAGCTAATACTTATCATTTATGGCTTAGACCAGGAGAAGGTGTTATAGCGCATGCTTCAGGGTTGCATAAGTTTATGAATTGGGATCAGCCAATTTTAACAGATAGTGGTGGTTTTCAAGTATTTTCTTTAGCTAAACCCAAAGATATTACGGAAGAAGGAGTTCACTTTAAAAATCAACTAAATGGCGATAAATTACTTCTTACTCCAGAGAAATCTATTGAAATTCAAAATAAACTTGATAGTGATATTGCTATGAGTTTTGATGAATGTATTGGGTATCCTGCTACTTATGAATATTGCAAACAAAGTACAGAGAGGACTCTTAGATGGGCTAAAAGAGGGAAAGCAGTTCATAATAATCCTAATCAAATGTTATTTGGTATTGTACAAGGTGGTAATTATGAGGATTTAAGACGTTTCTGTGCCGAAGAACTCTCTAAAATGGATTTTGATGGGTATTCTGTTGGGGGTACTAGTGTAGGTGAGGATAAACCGACCATGTATCAGATGGTAGAATATGCAACAAAATATTTACCTGAAGATAAAATACGTTATTTAATGGGGGTAGGAGATCCCATTGATTTAGTAGAGAATGTTATTCGGGGTATTGATATTTTTGATTGTGTATCACCAACGAGATTAGCTCGTCATGGGCACGCTTTAACGAAGTATGGTAAAATAAATTTGAAGAATGCTAAGTATAAAGAAGATTTTACTCCAGTAAGTGAGGTATGTGATTGTTATGCATGTAAACATTATACCAAAGCATATATTAGACATTTGATAGTGGCTAATGAAACTTTTGGAGCAAGATTATTGTCGATTCATAATATTCGTTATTTAACGCATTTAATGGAAGAAATAAGGGAAGCTATAAAAAATGATTCTTTGTTAGAATTTCGAGATGAATTTATAAAAAATTATTATGGAGAGACTCATGAATAAGAAAGTTATTATTTTAAGTGTTGCCGTTATCGCGGGTATGATTATTATTCCTACTATTTATAAGATACATACAAATCATAATGAAAAATTATTATTAGTTGTAGAAAAAGAATTTTCTTATTATGCGAAACAATGTTATTTAAATGATGAATGTGCAAATACAGTTACTTTAAAAGAACTGTATGATTTAGGATATTTAGAAGAAAAGCTTACTAATCCAATTAATAAAAAATATTATGATGAGTCATCCAGTATTAATTTAGATACTAAGGAAGTAGATTTAATTTCTTAGTATTTTTATTTACAATTAAGTGTGTAAATAGTAACAAAAATATTGATTTTTATTCAATTATAATGTATAGTATTAATAGGGTAGATAGTTACTTCTAAATATAGCAAGTTTTGACATGTTTTGTCGAATGTAATGAAAGTTACAGCTAAATAATATATAATGATTGGGTAAAAGGTGAGAAAATGAAAAAGAGTGTTTTATTGAGTATAATAGGAGTATTATTAGTAGTAGGAGTAGGAATAACTTTTGCTTATTTTACTAGTGGAGTAGAAGTAAGTGGAGATGGGTCTACTGTAGAATTAGATCCTGGAGATATGATTAAAGTAACTTATGATGCTGGAGATAATTCACTTAGTTCTAATAATTTAGTACCAGGACAAACTCTAACTAAAACATTTACAGTAACTGTAACTCCAACCAGTAAAGAAAATACAGCATCATATAGTATTTATCTAGATTTAACAGATAATACTTTTGTCAAATGTGATGATAGTAATTATAATAGTATTACCAATGCTTGTATTAAAGATTATGAAGAATTAACATATGAATTTAAAGAAAATACAGGAGCAACTCTTAGTAGTGGAAACTTAATAGGGGAAAGTGGAAGAATCTTATTAGCAGCCCAAACTAAAACAGTAGATAAAGCAACAACTTATGAATATACTATGGAAATAACCTTCCATGAAACAAATGCTGATCAAAATCATAATATGGATAAAGTGTTAAATGGAAGTATAGAAGTAGAATTTGGAATGTCTGCTAGAGAATACATTTTAAGCCATTATGATACAGTATTAACAAGAGATGATTTTAGTACAACGGTAACAAATACAACAACGGGAACCATTTATAAATCGGCGAATGAAAGCCAATATGATGATGATGGAGAAGTATATTACTTTGCAGGAAATCCAACTGATAACTGGTTCCAATTTGGAACAAATAGTAGTGGACAGCCATTATACTGGAGAATTGTACGAATAAATGGAGATGGAAGTATAAGACTAATCTATAATGGAACAAGTACGGCAACAACAGGAGATAGTACCATGATAAATACAAGTCAAGCATTTAATACTTCGTCTATTAATAACGCTTATGTAGGATATATGTATAAAAGTGGAGATGTGCATGGACTTACCACAAATAGTAGTATCAAAACAAAACTAGATGAGTGGTATTTAGCTAACTTATCCGATGAAGCCGAATATCTAGATGGAAATGCGGGCTTTTGTGGAGATAGATATCCAAGTACTAGTAGCAGTAGTAGTAATGGTTTTGGAGGAACAGGAACAACTACAACCTATTATAGTGCTTATATAAGATTAATTACTAATAAAAGTCCAAGTTTCAAATGTACGGTTAGCCAAGATTTATATACAACAAATGGAAGTAGTAAAGGAAATAAAGCTTTAAGTAATCCAATAGGATTAATCAGTGCCGATGAAGTAGCATTTGCTGGAGGAGTATATGGATCAAGTAATAGTAGTTACTACTTATATAATAATGCCTATTACTGGACCATGTCTCCGGATAACTTTGACTCCTACATTGCTAGCGTGTTCTATGTGTATTCGGGTGGCCACCTCGGCAGCAACAACGTGTATTGGGCCAACTATGGTGTGCGCCCAGTAATTAATCTTAAATCAGCTATTGCTATAACAGGCTCTGGAACGACTTCTGATCCATTTAAAGTCGTCTGACTAGCTGACAGTTTTCAGTAAATCTAGGTAAAACCTAATAAAAATGAGGTATTTTGATTGTAAAAAGTCGTCCAGTTGTGTACGATTTTAAGTAAATTGTATACTGGTTATATTTATTGTATAATTTATAGCTTTTGCTTACTCCTTTATTTAAAAATATAATATTTATTACACGCTTAAATGGCACAGAGTATTCTGTGCTTTTTAGGCTCAACACTTTTTAGTGGGGTGATTTTGAAATAGGTCTCCACGTTTTAGTGGGGTACCGAAAAATAAGAAAACTTCACGGAATGTTGGGGTAAAATAAAAACATAACTACACTTTTTGGTGGGGTTA
>DVJF01000028.1 GCA_018716965.1 Candidatus Caccenecus avistercoris
TATCAACATTTCTATATAATTCTTGATAACTTGACCACATGTTTTTCACCTCCTTTCTTGAATTGCTATTATACATCAATTCAAAAAAAATACATAATAACCTGGGGTCACTATGTATTATAAAAAATAAAAACTTTCACGAAAACTATTTTCTAATTAGAAAATAAGTGCTATGATATAAATAAATTATAAAGGTACCAATTTATAATTTATTTTATATGATAATTATAGGAGGGAAAAAATGATAGATAAATTGATTGGAAATACGCCAATGGTTAAAATAAAGTATCGTTATCAAGACAAAGTTGGATATGTTTATGCTAAGTTAGAATATTACAATTATACAGGAAGTATTAAAGACCGTGTAGCATACTATATTCTAAAAAGATCAAAAGAATTAGGCTTGTTAAAGGATAACCAACCAATTGTGGAAGCAACAAGCGGTAACACTGGTATCTCTTTTGCAGCCCTAGGAGCTTACTATAACCATCCTGTTCATATATTTATGCCAGATTGGGCCAGTGTTGAACGGGTAAGCATCATGAAGCTTTATAAAGCTCATGTTCATTTAGTAAGTAAAGAAGAGGGTGGTTTTAGGGAAGCCATAAGAAGAAGTGAAGAGTATGCTAAAAAATTGGATGGTTTCTTACCGAGACAATTTGAAAATAATTTAAACGTTGAAGCTCATTATAATACTACTGCAAAAGAAATTGTCTCATCCATGCCTTTGGTAGATACTTTTGTAAGTGGCATAGGTACTGGTGGAACCTTAATGGGTGTGGCTAAATATTTGAAAGAAAAAGATAAAACTATTAAGATCATCGCTTTAGAACCGAATAAAATGCCTTTATTAAGTGGTGGAAAAATTATAGGTAATCATAAAATCGAGGGAATTGGGGATGATTTTATTCCCAAAATTGTAGATAAAGAATATATTGATGATATCATTGTAATTGATGATGAAGATGCAATAAATATGAGTAGACTGTTAGCTAAAAAATTAGGGTTAGGCGTAGGGATTTCTAGTGGTGCCAACTTTCTAGCCAGTGTTCTATCTAATGGGAATAATGTAGCTACTGTTTTTGCTGATGATTTTAAAAAATATTTAACAACAGATTTAACCAAAGAAATTGATACGAATCCTAAATTATTATCTAATCAAATAGAATTATTAGATATGGAAGTAATAAATTAGAAAAATTGTCGAAAAAAAGTTTTTTTCTAAAAATATTTTTGGTATAATTAGAGTAATGATGGAGGTAATATGAAGAAAAAAGTTATTATAATAGTCATCACAGCTATTCTCTTAATTGCTCTAGCTGTAAGTTTATTCTTAATTTTAAATAAGGAAGAAGATATTAGTGATGCCGCAAAATTTGCAGAAGAATACACGAATGTAGAGGAAGATAATGTCTTTTTATATCGCAATGCTGATGAAATTATTCGAATTTTAGAAAATGGTACTGGTGTTGTTTATTTAGGTTTTCCTGAATGCAAATGGTGTCAAAAATATGTAACTTATTTAAATGAAGCAGCCAAAGAAAATGATATAACTCGTATTTATTATTTTGATATTTTGGATGATAGAAGTGAAAATACTAGTGAGTACCAACAAATAGTATCTTTATTAGAAGAATACCTAGAGTATGATGAAGAAGGTAATAAAAGAGTATTTGTTCCGGCAGTTATCGTAGTTGATAATGGCGAGATTGTCGGCTTTGATGATGAAACAAGCTTAGATACGCATGACTTAGATGATCCAGAAGAGTATTGGACAGAAGAAGAAGTAAATGATTTAATGTCTAGATTAGCAACAATGTTTGATTATGTAAATGATGGAACTTGTAATGAATGTAACGAGTAGCAAATAGCAATATTTGCTTTTCTTAATGTTTTTAAAAAATGAGGTATATAATGAAAGAAATAATTTATGTAACTGGTAATTGGGCGAAAATTAAAAGTGCCAAGATGATATTAGAACCACTAGGTTTTAAAGTATCCAATGTTAAGATGGATACAACAGAAATTCAAGCAAATACGATAGAAGAAGTAGCCAAGCATTCAGCTAAAGAAGCTAGTGATATTTTAAAATGTGATGTTTTAAAAAATGATTCTGGCTTATGTGTAGAAGCTCTAAATGGTTTTCCGGGTCCTTACACTCATTATGTAGATGATACACTAGGAGAAAAGGGCCTCTTAAAATTAATGGAAAATGAAACAAACCGAAAAGCTTGTTTTGTTGAAGCTTTTGCATATTGTAAATATGGGAGTGAGCCAATTGTTTTTACTTCCATAACAAAGGGCAGTATTGCCAAAGAGTGTTCCGGAACTTATGGCTGGAGTTGGGATTTTATTTTTATTCCCGATGGATGTGATAAAACTTTAGCAAATTATCCTGATGAAGAAAGATTTTTATTATGGAATCAAGATGGTTATCATGCCTTAGCCAAATATTTAGAAAATGAAAAGTAAAAGAGTGAAATAGGAGAATAAAATATTATGGATATTTATATAAGGAAAATTCTTGATGATAATAAGCATTTGTTTGGTACTATAAAAAATATCAAAAAAATAAATAAAGGATTTACAAATTTATTATATATAGTTAATAATAAATTTGTTATTAAAATTTGTTTTAATAAAGAAAATGAAGAAAATTTTAAAAACGAAATAAATTTTTATAAATTTAACGGAAATAATTCTTATATTCCCAAATTATATGCTTATTTTATATCCTCTTCAAAGAACGATTATTCTTATGAAATATTGGAAAAAATAGATGGATATACAATATATCATATATGGCATACTCTTTCAGAAAAACAAAGAAAAGAAATCATAAAAGAATTAGTCAATTTAATGAAATCATTTCATACTCATAGAAAAACGGTATTAGATTGGAGTAATTATATTATTGATAAATTAAAAGTAAATTTTCATAAATGTTATCAGCTAAATTTATTTTTCCTAAAAGAAAAAAGCAAGCTAGAATTTATTTTAAATCATATTTCTCCTTATTTAAATAGCTATGATTTTTGTCTTGTTCATGCTGATATACATTTTGATAATTTACTCTTAACAAAAAATAATAAATTAAAAATAATAGATTTTGAAACAAGTCTCTACGCCCCAATGGATTATGAATTAGATATATTTTTAAGAATGTGTAGGAATCCATGGAAATATGCTAGCGAAGAAGATGAACAATTCATAAAAATTGAAGATTATAAAAACATAAAGAAATATTTAAAAGAATTTTATCCAGACATATTTTTAATAAATCATTTTAATATAAGAAGTAAAATATATGATTTAGAATATAATTTAAGATTATTATCTAAATTCCCTAATGATTTAAAATTAAAAAAAGATATAAAAGATATTATAAACAAATTATTTTTAAAACTACAAAAAAGAACTGTTAACTAATAACAGTCCTAGTCAAAGATTAATTTAACAAACGCAGTCTACAAAAGTATCAGATAAGCATCTAATAGAGCATAGACAACTGCAATCCATTGTGAAGAAAGAATTAGTAGCAACATATGGATTTAGACTAGTAGTATCTGGGTTATCTGCAAGTACTCTAAATGTACAACAATTTCCTTCTATTTTTTCTACTCTAAAGACACTTGAGCAAGTAGTACTTGTTGTCCCGGCACAAGATACAGTAGTATCTTTAGTAGTTGGCATACTCCAAGGAACTCCATTACCACAACAAGTATAAAGCATTACTGGTCTTGTGTTACATACTAGACAATTTGGGCCGCCACCTAAAACCGGACGATCGCATGCATCTAAGCAAGTATCAGGACATGCATTTTGCTGAAGAACTAAAATAACGCTTAATATTTCATTGATGCAGTTGCCAGAGTTGTGATTTTCACAATTATTCATATTATTCACCCTTTCATGTATTCTCACTAATAATTTATGTGAAAGTTCTTAAATCGTTCTTGTATAGTTCTTTTTTTTTGAAATTGTTTATGCTATAATTAAAGTATGTTAGAAGGTGAAGTCATGCCAGGAAATCAGGAACAGAATAATCAGAATAATCACGTTGAAAATAACAATGCTTATTTATATAACCCTAATCGTCCAGAAAATAATACTAACCCCAATCAAAATCCTGAAGATCATTCAGATACACAAAAGGTAGTTGACACAGCAGCTAAAGGACTTGCTAATTACGCAGCACCCGGAGTAGGAGGAGCTGTTTATGACACAGCCAAAAAAGTTCCTGGTGTTGGTAAAGCCATAGATAAAACTACAGGAGCTATTGCTGAGGCTGCCGATCAAGTCCCTGGAATGAAAAATGTAAGCAAAGGATTAAATAGCTCGGGAGCAACAGATGCTGTAAATAAAGGAATGGGTTTAATGGGTGGTAATCCAACTGGAGCTGCCAATGCCCAAGCTGGCGCTGCTTCTAAAGCATCCCAAGCTGCCAATGCTGGAAAAGCTAGTAACACGGCTAGTCCAGCCTCATCAAAAACATCTCCGAACCAAGCTACTCCAGCTACTCCCATGCACAAAAACACGAATTTTCAATCAATGATGCAAACAGCAAATGAAGAAAGTGATGCAGATACTTCTGAATACCAAAATCCAGATGAAGATATTAACGAAGAAGTCCCTCAAAATCAAAGTATTAATAATACCAATGAACTAAATAGTAATGAATCTCCAGATCAAAATAATAATCAAGATAACCAAAATCAAGTTTCTGGCAGTGGCGATTTTATTGGACAAGCTTTTGGAAAGCTATGGAATAAATATAAAATTCCAATTATTTTAGCAGGTGGAGGCGTAGCCTTATTCTTAATTTTCTTCTTAGTTTTATTTGGCGGCGGAGCTAGTGAAAATGATCTAGCAGGCTATTATGATCAATGTAATTTTAATGAAACTAACGTTACTGTAACAAACTGTTATACAACATCTACCACGCAACAAACTTTATCAAGCTTCACCATAGATGACTTAGTAATTAGTGCTGCCTATGCTTATACGAAAGACGGAACTTATTCTGAAGAAGCAATAAAAGCTATGATGATTACTTTAAAAACAAATATATTAAGTTATGGTAATTATAATAGTTCCGATAAAAACGTGTCTGTTCAAATATGTGATATTTATAGTGAATACGTGGAACCAGCTGATGATGAAAATAAACTATCTATTTTTGAAGGTGCAGAAGATCAAGATACTCTAACAAATCTTTATAATGAAATTGCTAATTACTTGTATTTATCTTCTTCCTATCAAACAACAATTTCTAATTTGTCGAATCAAAATATTTTGGAATTTAATAAATCTACATTAGATAGATTTGAAAGTCTAGCTCAAAGTGGAAGTAGCTATCAAGATATATTAGAAGAAGTATATGATATTTACGGGGATGATACTGAAAATACCGAAGATACAAATGATACGGAAGAGGGTAACACTCCCGAAACCCAAGTTAGAGATACCTTATTTTTAGGAGATTCTAGGGTAACCGGTATGGTAAATGCTGGAATATTAAATACATCCAATACGATTTATAGTAATGGTTATGGTTTTGACTGGTTAGAAGGAGCTGGCCCTTTCGACAGTAGTATTACCAATTCTACTAATGGTGGTATAGCAGGTATTAATAATTTAATACAAGATAATACTACCTACAATATTGTTATTATGTTTGGTATAAATGATTTAGATACAAGTGCTGAAGAATACTATCGACTATATTATGAACTAGCAACCACAGATTGGCGAAGACATCATATTTATGTTATAGCCTTAGGCCCTGTAGAAGATGTTACAGACTTTACCAATTATGATAATTCCGATGTGGATGCCTTTAATAACACCATGGATGATTTAATTAACGGTGCCAATTTATCAAATTTAACATTTGTCGATTTATATTATTCTATTCAAGAATATGATGAATATGGCATAAATTATGGAGCGGCTGACTATCAAATTATTTATGATAATATTATGGATTCTCTAGAAGAAGAAGTCGTTTTAAATCCCGATTATGAGATATATAACTTAAATACTTACTGTACTTTTTATACCTTAACGGAAAATGATGCTTATTGGTGGCCAGTTGGAAGTGCCGAACCATCAAACGGCAATATTTATGGTGGAACCCCCGTATCTGTTACCATCACATCGTATTTTGGTCCAAGATATGTCCAAGGGTCATATGATCCAGGTCATGGAGCTATCGATATTGGTGTAGCCAGAGGAACTCCTATTATTGCCACAAAAAGTGGAACCGTAATTTTAACTCAAACCGGTTGTACGGAAGGAAATACGAGTTGTGGCCAAACCTATGGTAATTTTGTTAAATTAGATCATGGCGACGGTGTAGAATCCTTATATGCGCACTTAACTAGTTTAGCTGTAAGTGATGGCGATACTGTATCACAAGGTCAAGTAATTGGTTATTCCGGTAATACTGGTAATTCTACTGGACCGCACTTACACTTCGAAATTCGTATTAATGGTACAAGAGTAGACCCACTAGAATATGTCGATCCTGAAAATCCTAGACCAGTTCAATACTCATCTTACAATTTTGGTGATGTCGAAAGTGGAACAGCTGAAGAAAATAAAGCTGCTATATGTAATATGCTTCTAGATAATGGCTTTTCTAATAATGCTGTCGCTGGTATGCTTATAAATATAGCTTCCGAAGGAGCATTTATAACCAATAATATGGAAGATTGTTACCAAGATGGAATGACATGTGATTTAAATAGCGATGGTGTATGTGATTATGGTTGGTGTGTCGATCCTGTTCCAGGTGGTTTTGGAGCAAGTGATTCGGCTTATACAGCTGGAGTCGATAGTGGAGCTTACACGAGAAGTCAATTTGTCAATGATTGGGTTGGTTATGGATTAGTTGGATGGACAGCTCCAGAGCGAAAAGCAGGATTATATGACTACGCCAAATCACAAAACAAATCTATTGCTTCCGTAAGTGTTCAAGTAGGGTATTTGCTAGAAGAATTACAACAAAGTGCTTATGCCGTAACTTATAAATATATAACGGGAACTGGTTATTCTGTTTATGATGTAGCGTATAATTTCTGTACTAATTTTGAACGACCATATAACATGATTTCCAATTGTTCAAACAGAGCAAGTTCAAGACAAGCGGAATATTCAGCTTATGTTAATAATGGCTGTAGTTATTAAAGGAGGATATTATGAAGAATAAAGCTCAAAGAAAAGTCTTAATTATTATAGGTATAATCTTAATTATTATTGCTATTCTAGCCTACGTTCTAAGTCTATTTATTGATAATGAAAATAATGAAACTGGAAATAATGGAACAAATAATACTCCTCCAACTACTTCCAATGTCGATGAAGTAACGACTGATTTTACTTTATTAGAAAACGAAAGTGTATTTTTTGGCCTAAGTGATATTATAAATCATTACTTCGATTCGATTATGGTAAGAGATACGGAAGAGTTAATGACTATGTTAGATGAAGAGTATATTGATGAATTTAATATTACTACTAGCAATCTTTATAATTATATAAATCATAATTATGCGAATGCTGCTTATACTCCAAAAGAAATTTACTATAATCCAAATAGTGATGTAACCTATTATTTTATAGATGGCTATGTTATGAATTATACAGTAAGTGCCACTAGTTTTACTTCTCATGTTAAATTTTTAGTAATTGTAGATGAATCAACGAATCGTTATGTCCTAAGACCAATAGAGGCAGATAACTTAGAAGATTACATAGATAGTTATAATATTAAAGTACGAGAACTAACTACTGGTAATGCTCTAGCAACAAGAACAATCAGTGAAGAAGAAAAAATAACAACTTATCTAAGTGAGTTCATGAATTTTCTAATTAGTGAGCCAAATGAAGCTTATGAATTACTAACAGATTCTAAAAAAAGAGAATTTGGAAGTGCTACGAATTTTGTAAGCCAAGTACCAGACATATATGAGACCTTATCATCTACAGTATTCAGTTATGCTATGAGTGAAGAAGAGGATAGAACAGTTTATAGTGTAAAAGATAATAATCAAAATTCGATTACTATCTACGAATATGGAATAATGAATTATCAAATTTCTTTTTAAAATAGTTAACTTTGAACTTGACTATTTCCTAAATTTTGATATACTAAAGATACAAAAAGGGTGCATGTTCTTGAATCAATACTTTACAAACAACAACAATTTAACAAGCAAAGAAAGAGTCATAAAATATAACTATGGCTCTAATTGTTATGAATTTATAAGTGATAATGGTGTTTTTTCTAAAAATAAAATAGATTTTGGGAGCATTACTTTAATAGAAACTTATTTGAAAAATAAAAAGGATATTCATAATTTTTTAGATGTTGGTTGTGGGTATGGCTTTTTAAGTATTGTTCTTTCTAAAGAATTAAATATATCCGGAACAGGAATAGATGTTAATTTAAAAGCTATTGAACTAGCGCAAAAAAATGCTTTATTAAATAAGGTTAGTGTCTCTTTTAAAGAGAGTAACATATATGAAAATATTGATACATCTTTTGATTTAATTATAACAAATCCTCCAATTCGAGCTGGGAAAAAAGTGGTATTAGATATTTTACAAAATGCCAAAAAACATTTGAATGCTCATGGAGAATTATGGGCCGTAATAAGAAAGGATCAAGGTGCTAAAAGTATAATTAAAATACTAGAAGACACCTATAAAGTAGAAATTAAAGAAAAAAATAAAGGATTTTATGTATTTTGTTGCAAAATTTAGTTGACAACCTATCAATTTATTGCTAAAATTTTAAATTGGTGACGTATTTGTTTTTTTCTTTAAAAGAGCACTAAAAAATTAGATATTGGGGTGAAGCGCGTGGCTTATAAAGTTGAAAAATTTGGAGATCACAGAGAAAGGAGAAGTTTCTCTGTTTCTCGTAACACTATGGAATTACAAGATTTACTTGAAATTCAAAAAAAATCCTATCAAGAATTCTTAGAGGTAGGTATTAAAGAAGTATTCGAAGATTTATTTCCAGTTGAATCATTTACTGGTAATATTTCCGTAGAATTTGGTGATTATTCTTTTGATGCACCTAGATATTCTATTAAAGAAGCAAAAGAACGTATGGTAAACTATGCTGCACCATTAAAAGTTCAAGCAAGAGTATTCATTCATGAAACTGGTGAGGTTAAAGAACAAGAAATTTTCCTTGGGGATATGCCTTTAATGACCGATGCGGGAACATTCATTATTAATGGAGCTGAAAGAGTAATTGTATCTCAATTAGTACGTAGTCCATCTATCTATTTTAAAAGAGAAATTGATAAGAATGGACGAAGAATTATTAGTGGGGAAGTAATACCAAATAAAGGTACATGGTTAGAGTATGAAATGGATGCTCGTAACATCATGTATGTTCGTATTGACCGTACAAGAAAAGTGCCTATTACAACATTCCTCCGAGCTTTAGGTTTATCTAGTGATGAAGATATTTATGAAGTATTTGGTGAAAATGATTATTTAGTAAATACCATTGAAAAAGATAGTACTAGAAATACAGATGAAGCTTTAATTGAAATTTATGAAAAATTAAGACCAGGAGAACCAGCTACCCTTGATAGTAGTAAAAATCAACTTGTAACAAGATTCTTTGATAGATTCCGTTATGATTTAGCTAAAGTTGGACGTTATAAGTTTAATAAAAAATTAAATATAATGGATCGTTTACTTGGTTGTACACTAGCCGAAGATATTAAAGATGAAAATAATAATGTAGTTGTTGCTAAAGGTACTCTTGTTACGAAAGAAGTTAGAGAACAATTAAAACCTTTATTTGAAAATGGTAGTCATTTAAAGAAAACGATTATTAATGAAGAACTTGATAATTATGATAAAATCGAGGAAGTTTTAGTATACGATAAAGAAAATCCAGAGAAAGTAATTAAAATTATTGGTAATGATCCATCTACTGATGTTAGACGTCTTACTATTCCTGATGTTTATGCATCTGTATCATATTATTTAAATTTACATGATAATATTGGTAATACTGATGAAATCGATAACTTAGGTAATAGACGTGTTCGTCAAGTTGGTGAGTTAATTCAAAATGTATTTAGAACTGGTATGGCGAGAATGGAGAGAGTTATTCGTGAGAGAATGACGACTCAAGAATTAGACAGTGTAACTCCTAAAACATTAATTAATATTAGACCAGTTACAGCTGCCTTAAAAGAATTCTTTGGTTCATCACAATTATCTAAATTCATGGATCAAATTAATCCAATTGCCGAATTAACTGATAAGAGACGTTTATCTAGTCTTGGACCTGGAGGACTATCAAGGGACCGTGCTGGAATGGACGTTCGTGACGTTAATGCGAGCCACTATGGTCGTATTTGTCCGATTGAATCACCAGAAGGACAAAACATTGGACTTATTACTTCTTTAGCAGGTTATGCAAAAATTAATGAATATGGATTTATTATGACTCCATATCGTAAAGTTATTGATGGAAAAGTAACAGATGAAGTTGTCTATATGACAGCGGATGAAGAGACTGATTTATATATTTCTCAAGCTACTGTAAAGCTTGATGATAATAATCGTATTGTTGAAGATGAAATTTTATGTCGTTTGAATGGCGATAACGTAATGGTGCGTCGTGAAAATGTTAATTATGTAGACGTTGCCCCTAGTCAAATTGTTGCTATTACAACAAGTTGTATTCCATTCCTTGAATACGATGATGCAAATCGTACACTCATGGGTGCAAACATGCAACGTCAAGCGGTACCATTACTTGTTAGTGAAGCACCAATTGTTGGTACTGGTGTTGAATATATTGCTGCAAGAGACTCTGGCTCTACTGTTGTTTGTAAAGCTGATGGTGTAGTTGAATACGCAGATGCAAAGAAAATTATTGTTAAAAATGCTAAGGGTAAAGATACTTATTATTTAGCTGATTTTGAAAGAACAAATGCCTCAACTGCCTTAAATCATCATCCAATTGTTAAAAAAGGTGATAAAGTTCATGTTGGTGAAGTTATCGCTGATGGACCTTCAACAGAAAAAGGAGAACTTGCCTTAGGTAAAAATATGGTTGTTGCCTTCATGACATTTAATGGTTATAACTATGAAGATGCTGTTATTTTAAATGAAAGATTAGTAAAAGATGATGTTTATACATCACTCCATATTGATCACTATGATATCGATTGTCGTGATACAAAACTTGGACCAGAAGAAATTACTAGAGATATTCCAAATGTTGGTGAAGAAGCTCGTAAAAATCTGGATTCAAATGGTATTGTAAGGATTGGAACAGAAGTTAAAGAAGGCGATATCTTAGTTGGTAAAGTAACTCCTAAGGGTGTTCAAGAATTAACTAGTGAAGAAAAATTGTTACATGCTATATTTGGTGAGAAAACTCGTGAAGTAAGAGATACCTCTTTACGTGTAGAACATGGTGCTGCTGGTATTGTTCATGATGTTAAGATTTATACCAAAGAAAACTCTGATGAACTTCCTGCAGGTGTATCAAAAGTTATTCGTGTATATATTATTCAAAAACGTAAGATTCAAGTAGGAGATAAGATGTCTGGTCGTCATGGTAATAAAGGTGTTATATCACTAGTTTTACCTGAAGAAGATATGCCTTACATGCCAGACGGTCGTCCAGTAGATGTAATGCTTAATCCACTTGGTGTTCCATCTCGTATGAATATTGGACAAATTTTAGAGTTACACTTAGGTATGGCTGGTAAAATTCAAGGATGTCATTATGCAACTCCAGTATTTGATAGTGCAACTTGGGAAGACATTCGTGAAGAAATGGATAGCGCTGGTATGGAACCGGATGGTAAAACGATTCTTTATAATGGGCGTACTGGTGAACCATTTGATCATCGTATTAGTGTTGGTGTTATGTATATGTTAAAACTACACCACATGGTTGATGATAAATTACATGCTCGTGCTACTGGACCTTATTCACTTGTTACACAACAACCATTAGGTGGTAAAGCGCAATTTGGTGGACAACGTTTTGGTGAAATGGAAGTTTGGGCATTATATGCTTATGGAGCTGCGCATGTACTTCAAGAAATATTGACGGTTAAAGCTGATGATGTTATTGGACGTGTTAAAGTATATGAAGCTTTGGTTAAAGGTAAGACAGTTAATCAAGCAGGTGTTCCAGAATCATTCCGGGTATTAATTAAAGAATTCCAAGCTTTAGGTTTAGATATGCAAATCATTGATAAAGATGATAATGTCATTGAATTTAAAGAATTAGAGGAAGAAGAAGACAAAGAAGATACTTTAAAAATAGAAGAAATAGATGCGGAAGCAAGTATTCGTGATGGAGAAATAGAAATTAAAGGCGAAGAAGAAAATATGCCAGATGAAGATTATGAAGACCCAGAAGACGAAGAATTTGAAGATGACGAATTAGAAGAGTTTGAAGATGAACTAGATGAAAATATAGAGACACAAGCAGATAATGGGGAAGAGGTGTAATTAATGATAGATGTTAATAATTTTAAAGGAATTAAAATCGGAATAGCTTCTCCAGAAAAGATTAGAAGTTGGTCTTATGGAGAAGTAGAAAAGCCTGAAACAATTAATTACCGTACACTAAAACCTGAACGTGGAGGACTTTTCTGCGAAAAAATATTTGGACCTACCAAAGATTATGAATGTTCTTGTGGTAAGTATAAAAGACTTAGATACAAAAATGTTATTTGTGATCGTTGTGGGGTAGAAGTTACAAAATCACGTGTTAGAAGAGAGAGAATGGGGCATATTGAACTTGCTGCTCCATGCTCTCACATCTGGTTCTTTAAAGGTGTTCCTTCTAAAATGGGCTTAGTACTTGACATGAGTCCAAGAGACTTAGAAGAAGTACTTTATTTCGTTAGCTATGTTGTTATTGATCCAGGAAAAGCACCATTAGAGAGAAAACAAACCTTATCTGATAAAGAATATCGTGCTTATCGTGAAAAATATGGTGATTCATTCGAAGTTGGAATGGGTGCCGAAGCTATTAAAGAACTTTTAAAAAGAGTTGATATTGATAAAGAAGTAGAAGAACTTAGAAGTGAACTTGAAGGTGCTACTGGTCAAAAAAGAATTCGTTTAGTTAAACGTTTAGACTGTTTAGTAGCGTTCCAAGAATCTGGAAATAAACCAGAATGGATGGTTTTAGATGTTCTTCCAGTTATTCCACCAGAACTAAGACCAATGATTCAACTTGATGGTGGAAGATTTGCTACAAGTGATTTAAATGATTTATATCGTCGTATTATTAATCGTAATAATCGTTTAAGAAAATTACTTGAGTTAGGTGCTCCAACAATCATTGTTCAAAATGAAAAAAGAATGCTTCAAGAAGCAGTAGATAGTTTATTTGATAATGGTCGTCGTGGTAGAAGTATTACGGCTGCTGGTAACCGTCCTTTAAAGAGTTTATCAAGTATGCTTAAAGGTAAACAAGGACGTTTCCGTCAAAACTTACTTGGTAAGAGAGTAGATTACTCTGGACGTAGCGTTATCGTTGTTGGACCAAATCTTAAAATGTATCAATGTGGTATTCCAAAGGAAATGGCCCTTGAACTATTTAAACCTCATGTTATTCATGGACTTGTAGAAGCTGGTCTTGCTCATAACATTAAGGGTGCTAAAAAATTAATCGATACCAGAGATGAATGTGTATGGGATATTGTTGAAGATGTTATTACGGAACATCCAGTATTACTTAACCGTGCCCCAACTCTTCACAGACTTGGTATTCAAGCTTTTGAACCAAAACTTGTTGGTGGAAAAGCCATTCGTTTGCACCCACTTGTTTGTACGGGATTTAATGCCGATTTCGATGGTGACCAAATGGCCGTTCATATTCCATTATCTGAGGAAGCTAAAGCTGAAGCAAGAATTCTTATGTTATCTGCTAGCAACATTCTAAACCCTAAAGATGGAAAACCAATTGTTACACCATCTCAAGACATGGTTTTAGGAAACTGTTATTTAACGATTGAAAAAGCAGGAGAAGAAAACGAAGCGAAAGTTTATAAAAATCCAAATGAAGCTTTAATGGCTTATGATCGTCGTGAAATTACTCTTCATACAAGAATTGTTCTTCCTGTTAAGTCATTTAAATATAAATTATTTACCGAAGAACAACAAGATAAATACTTAGTTACAACAGTTGGTAAAATTATATTCAATGATATTTTACCAGATTCATTCCCTTATATTAATGAAGGAACAAAAGAAAATATTGAAGGTATTACACCAAGCAAATACTTTATTCCAATGGGTTCTAATATTCCTGAGGAAGTTAAAAAAATCGAAATGCCTAAACCTTTTGTTAAGAAAACCCTTGAATGGATTATTGCCCAAGTATTTAAAAGATATAAAACAACAGAAACTTCTATTATGCTTGATAAATTAAAAGATTTAGGATTTAAATATTCAACAGTTGCTGGTATTACGGTATCAGTAGCAGATATCGTTCGTAGTGAGAAGAAACCTGAAATTATAGCAAATGCCAAAGAGAAAGTTGAAAAAGTAAATAAACAATTTAAACGTGGTATTATAACTGATGCCGAACGTTATAATAGTGTTATTGAAATTTGGACAGAAGCTAATGATGAAGTTAAAAAAGAATTACAAGCAATTTCTAAAGATGATTTTGATAATCCAATCTTCATGATGATGAACTCTAATGCTCGTGGTTCCATTTCTAACTTTACCCAACTTGCTGGTATGCGTGGACTTATGGCAAAACCAGATGGTTCTACGGTTGAAATTCCGATTACTTCATGCTTTATTGAAGGACTAGACGTATCAGAATTCTTCTTATCAACTCACGGATCAAGAAAAGGTTCTGCCGATACCGCATTACGTACAGCCGACTCTGGATATTTGACTCGTCGTTTAGTTGATGTAGCTCAAGATATCATTGTTAAAGAATTTGACTGTGGTGCAATCGCTGGTGTTGAAGTTTATGATTTAGTTAATGATAAAGATGGTTCTGTTATTGAATCTTTACAAGAACGTATTTTAGGAAGATATACAGCTAAGAAAGTAATTAATCCAGAAACCAAAGAAATGATTGTTGATAAAGATGAATTAATTACAGAAAACATCGCTGCTAAGATTGTTAAAGCTGGTGTTAAAAAGGTTGAAATTAGAAGTGTTCTAACTTGTCGTACCCAAAATGGTGTATGTCAAAAATGTTATGGACGTAACCTTGCAACAGGTAACCTTGTTGAAACAGGTGAGGCTGTTGGTATTATGGCTGCTCAATCAATTGGTGAACCTGGTACTCAGTTAACCATGCGTACATTCCATACCGGAGGTGTTGCGGGTGGAGATGATATCACACAAGGTCTACCTCGTGTTGAAGAGTTATTCGAAGCTCGTACTCCTAAGTATAAAGCAACTATTTCCGAAATTAATGGTAAAGTTATATCAATTGAAGAACAAAATGGTAAACATAAAGTTGTTGTAGAAAATGAAGCTGGTATCAGAGAACACATTACTAACTACAATACGAAACTTCGTGTTGAAGTTGGGGATATGGTTCAAGCTGGTGAAAAATTAACCGAAGGATCTATTGCTCCAAAAGAATTACTTGCCGTAACTGATCCTCTTACAGCTCAAGAATACATCTTAAAAGAAATTCAATCAGTATACAAACTTCAAGGTGTTGATATTAACGATAAACACGTTGAAATTATTGTTAAGAGAATGATTAATAAAGTTCGTGTTGTAGATGCTGGTGATACGGATTTTGTAGAAGGCTTGACGGTTTCTCTAAGAGAATTTACGGAAGGCAATAAACCAGTAATCTTACGCGGTGGAGTTCCTGCAACCGGTTGTCCAATTATGCTTGGTATTACGAAGTCTTCACTTGAGACCGATAGTTACTTATCTGCAGCATCATTCCAAGAAACTACTAGAGTACTTACTGATGCTGCTATTCGTGGTAAAGTAGATTACTTACGTGGCCTAAAAGAAAATGTTATTATTGGTAAACTTATTCCAGCTGGTACTGGTGCCAAAGAATATAGTGACATTGATATTTATCTTGAAAAAGAATTCATGGAAGATGATGCCTCAGAATTCTTAGAAGATAAATTATTGGAAGATGGCGAAGAAGCGAAAGAAGAATCTACAACTGATGAAAATACGGAAGTATCTATTAGCGAAAACGAAAATCAAGTAGAAAATGCTTCTGAAATTAATGAAAATATGGAAGAAACTCCTATTGATACAGAAGAAATAGATAATGAAGAAGAGGAAAGCAAAGAAGAATAAGCTTTCTTTTTTTCTTGCCTTTTTAAATATTTATGATATACTTTTAATATAAGAGTGGTGTTTATAGTGAAGAAGTATATAGGTTGGACAATTTTCTTTTTAGTAGTAGTTGGTCTTGCTGTAGGTGGCTATTTTATAGTTTCAAATTTAGATACACAAGCCTTTCAATTTAAAGAAGTAGAAATATTAGATTACAATGATTTTACAATTAATGATTTTGTCGAACAAGATATAATTTGTAATACAAAGGGATGTAAATATAAAGATAAAGATGTTCAATATACGTTAAGTGAGGTTAAAAAGCTTGGTAAACAAGATATTACATTAGAGCTAGAGTATGAAGGAGAAACTTTCAAAAAAACATTCCAAGTAGATGTTGTAGATCGTAAATCACCCGAAATCGAATTAAGTGATTCAGAGATTGTTTTAAAAACAGATGATACAATAGAAGCAGCATCTTACATTACTTCTGTAAACGATAATTATGATAATTTAAATGTGGAAGATGTTGCTATTGAAAATAATGTCGATTTAACTACACCAGGAGATTATGAAATTATTTATTCTATAAAAGATACATCAGGGAATACGGGTACTTCTACTTTAAAAGTAAAGGTAAAAGATACTAATACCAAAACATCCAACACTAAAACAGAACAAACAACTACTACAACCCCTAAACAAGAAGTAGTAGAACAAAAACTATCTTGGGATTATAAAATGAGTGGGTTATTTACCGACAGTGGTTCTCTTAATCAAGATAATCCTACTTCCTCAATAGAAAAAAATATCGAAGTAGGATGGGATGCTACTTTAAAATTAACATCCACTACTTCTAATAACGCTTCTATTCGTTATGTGATAAGTACAAAGAAAATTACTGAACCAATTATCACTTTAAATGGCTCACCATATGTTAAAACCACGGAAGTGAGTGCTAATAACGCTAGTACCTTTGAATATACATTCACCGAAGAAGGAACTTATTATCTTTTAGTTACTATTAATAGTAATGGCATAAAACTAGAAAAAGAATTTATCCTCCATCTTACAGTTCCAGAAGAAGTTCAAGACATGCGTATTACACAGAAAGATTATGGAACCTTTATAGAATTAGGAGTGGAGTATATTGGTGGGTCTGAACCGTTATATTTTGTTGTTTTATTACAAGACACCAATGATCCAAATTTTGAAAATGCTTTTAATGAGATGGATGAAACAGTAAAATTATATTATCACTCAGGATATTATTATAATCTTTTAGGAGCCTTAGTAGATGAAGATGGTAATATTGTTATGACTAAAACTTTAAAAATTCAAAAATAAGAAGTTCAATCCAGTTAAATATTGCTTGCTAAATCATAGAATATATTATATAATTTGAATGAATTACAGGAGGGTTTATGGATAATATTTTAAGAAAAATTGTTTTAATTCTAGCACTAGATAAAAAAATAGTAGGACTACTCGGAGAAATTCATGAAGCTGAAATTAATACAACTATGAAAGAAGTAGATGGCTTAGTTTTAAATAGAAAAGAGCTTATACAAGGATTAACGGATGCCCTAAATTATTATCAAGAAAGACGAACAGGCTTAGTAGAAGAATTAATAACTCTCGATTTAGAAGAATTAGAACAAACATATAATTTTATACAAAGATTAGAAGATGATAAGAAGATAGAAATGCTTATGCTTATAACAGAAATAATAGAGCAAAAAGAAGATATATTAAATAGATAGGAGTTTAAAATGAATAAAATAACGCAAGATGAAATAGTAAATTACTGCAAACAATATGGTTTTATTTTTCAAGGAAGTGAAATATATGGAGGACTTGCCAATACTTGGGATTATGGACCATTAGGCCGCGAATTAAAGGAGAATCTAAGAAGAGCTTGGTGGAAGAAATTTGTCCAAGAAAATCCGTATAATTATGGACTTGATAGTGCCATTCTTATGAATCCCGAAGTATGGGTAGCTAGTGGCCATGTAACAAACTTTAATGATCCTTTAGTAGATTGTAAGTCATGTAAATCAAGATTTCGAGCTGACAAACTAATTGAAGAATACACTAATGGGGAAGTAACTGGAGATGGATGGAGTAACGAAGAATTAGAAAACTATTTAATTACACATGAAATTAAATGTCCAAAATGCGGAAAACAAGATTTTACTCCTATTCGTAAATTCAATTTATTATTTGAAACTCATCAAGGAGTAACGGAAGATACAAAATCCAAAGTGTATTTAAGAGGAGAAACGGCTCAAGGAATATTTGTTAATTTCTTAAATGTCCAAAGAAGTATGAGAACTAAATTACCATTTGGTATATGCCAAACTGGCAAAAGTTTTCGAAATGAAATAACTCCTGGAAACTTTATTTTTAGAACTAGAGAATTTGAGCAAATGGAATTGGAGTTTTTCTGTAAACCAGGCGATGATTTAGATTGGTTTGGTTATTGGCGAGTTTTCTGCTTAGATTTTTTGAAAACTTTAGGTATCAATAAAGATAATTTGAGATATAGAGATCATGCCAAAGAAGAATTATCTTTCTATAGTAAAGCAACAACGGATATAGAATATTTTTTCCCAATGGGTTGGGGAGAACTATGGGGTATCGCTGATCGAACAGATTATGATTTAGGAGTCCATATGGAACATTCTAAAACGGATTTAAGATATTTAGATCCCGATACTAATGAAAAATATTTACCATATGTTATTGAACCAAGCTTAGGTCTAGACCGTTTATTCTATGCCATTTTATCTGATGCATATAAAAAAGAAATGCTTGATAATGGTGAGGAAAGAGAAGTACTTAAAATCCATCCAGCTTTAGCTCCAATTAAAGTAACCATATTACCTTTAATTAAAAAAGTACATGGTGATAAAGCAATGGATTTATATGGCAATTTAGCTAGATATTTTATGTGTAGTATGGATACATCTGGCTCTATTGGTAAAAGATATAGAAGAAGTGATGCAGTGGGTACACCTCTTTGTATTACGGTAGATGATGAAACCATTAATAATAATACTGTAACGGTAAGAAATCGTGATACGATGGAACAAATTACTTTACCAATTGATGAACTAAAAAATTATATCGAAGAAACCATCAAATTTTAGGATATTTACAAAAATATTAGAATATGATATAGTATGATTGTTATTAATTAAAACCTTATTAAGAGCGACAGAGGGAATAGGCCCAATGAAGTCCAGCAACCTATCAAGTTAGGTGCTAAATCCTACGGTTTACCGAAAAATAAGGAGTTCTTGGCACTTAAGAATTCTTAAGTGCTTTTCTTTTTAAGGTTTAGAAGGAGGAGTATTATGAAAAAAACAATAACAGTAGAATCAGTAACGAAAGGACATCCTGATAAAGTATGTGATCAAATAGCAGACCGTATCTTGGATGCTTACTTAAAAGAAGATGCCTCATCCCGAGTAGCTTGTGAAGTATGTATCAATAAAGACTTAGTCTTAATTATGGGAGAAATTACTAGTAAATCCGAAGTAGATGTCGAAAGTATTGCTAGAAAAACCATTCTTGATATTGGTTATAACAAAGATGAATTAGGATTTAATGGTTATACAGTTCCTATTAAAGTAATGTTAAATAAGCAATCTAGCGATATAGCTTTAGGAGTAGATGCCTCTGGAGCTGGAGATCAAGGAATGATGTATGGGTATGCAACAGATGAATGTGATAATTACATGCCTCTAGCTTGTAATTTAGCTAATAATTTAGCTAAAAGATTAGATGAAGTAAGAGAAAATAACATTATTAAAGACTTAAGACCGGATGGCAAAACCCAAGTAACACTAGAGTACAATGATAATAATATTCATATAAAAGCTTTAGTAATATCTATTTCTCATGAAGAAAAAAAAGATAAGGAATTATTGAAAAAAGAAATTATTGAAGAAGTAATTGCTATAGTTATTCCTAAAAATTTAATGGATGAAGAAACTCAAATATTTATTAATCCTACCGGTAATTTTGTTATTTGTGGACCTGCTGGTGATACAGGCTTAACAGGAAGAAAAATCATGGTGGATACTTATGGAGGTCTAGCTCGTCATGGTGGAGGAGCCTTTAGTGGCAAAGATTATACCAAAGTAGATCGTAGCGCAGCTTATTATGCTAGATATGTAGCAAAAAATATTGTTCATAAAAAATTAGCTAAAGAAGCACTAGTAAGTGTAAGTTATGCCATAGGTGTAATAGAACCATTACAAATAGATATAGAAACATTTAATACGAACTTAGTACCAATAAAAGAAATATATCAATTTGTAAATGATAACTTTGATTTTAAAACAACTAATATTATTAAAGAACTAGACTTAAAACATGTAAAGTACGCAGATACAACAATGTATTCTCATTTTGGAAAAGATAATTTATCATGGGAACAAATTATAGACTAATAGACTTAAAACTATCACAATATTAAAAAATAACCTTCTAAAATTGGGAGGTTATTTGTTTTACATTAATTAGAATTTCTTATTGTTAATTTATTTAAAATATGATATATTAAATACGTAAGTGTTATCCAGCTTGGATAGCACCTGCAGTTGTTTGCAAGGCGCTACTTAGTGCCTTTTTTCATTGTTATCTTTACAGATAATCAAGATTATTATAATCAGTAATAAAGTCATATTACTCATTTACATCCCTCCTACTTTCATAAAACCCCCTGAATTAAATTCAAGTAGTTATTACTACTCATAAAAAGAAAGCAGGCGCTTACC
>DVJF01000029.1 GCA_018716965.1 Candidatus Caccenecus avistercoris
ATAGCAAAATAGAGACATTTTTGCATAAAATCAATTAAAAAGAGCATTGATTTATTTCTGCTCTTTCATAAGGACATTTTTGCGTAAAATTCAAAAAGAAAATAGGGACATTTTTGCGTAATAGTCACAATCACCTAATTTATTATATGAAAATGCTTTTAAATTGGACTAAATTATGTTATAATTGGTATATCTCTTGAAAAAATTAGGGGATTAGTTAAATGGTATAATAGGAGTCTCCAAAACAAACATTATACCTTTTTGGGAGTAAGTATTTATGTGAGTAAATATATATTTGCTTAATAAAACTGGCGTGTTACCTGCCGATTTGAAGTGAACGAAATAATTTGAAGCAGTATGAAATAAAATGAAACATAGTGAATCAAATTATGTTTTAGGGAATTAGTTTAATGGTAAAACTCCGGTCTCCAAAACCGTAGATAAGTGTTCGATTCACTTATTCCCTGCCATGAAGAAATTACGATTTTTCCTTTAAAATAAGGGTAAAATCGTTTTTTTATGTCTTGGATCATATAACATAGCTAACATTTATTGTTGCTTTTTGTTTTTTAAAAACAAGTACATAGCCATTTAATTATGGCTTTAGAAAGGAGGAAATTTATGTATAAGAGTATATTTGGATATACTTAGATAGTATTTTTTTTTACTTAATCTAAATTTTTTATTTCCTATTTTTTATGTTATAATATTTGCATTGGAAAAGAAAGTGAGGATATATGAACAATTTAGTTGTATTAAAATCTAAAAATAGAAAAAAAGTTGAAAATCATTTTTTGAATGATACACAAATTGAACAATTATATTTTTCATATAATTTACCTAATGTTAAAGGTATTGATAAGAGAGATTATTTAGAATTTTATTTCTATTTTGGTAATAACCTTGAATTTTATAAATATTTTTATAAAATTAAAAAGAGAGCAAATATAACATGGAAAGATTTTGCAAAATTAAAATATTCTAATTTCAATTTTAAAGATCATTCTTTGAATATATTTACAGATAGTAACAGTCATAATATTATACATGAAATATATAATAATTAATTTTTTAATTTAGAACTAATTTATTTAGTTCTTTTTTTATGGAAAGGTTGGTGAAAATGAATGGTAGAATAATTGCTATTGCAAATCAAAAAGGTGGTGTTGGAAAGACAACAACAACTCTTAATCTTGGTGTAGCATTATCTAAATTAAATAAAAAAGTTTTATTAATTGATTTTGATCCACAAAGTGATTTAACAGTTTCATTAGGATATTATGATGTTGATAATATTCCAAGTGTTGCTAATTTAATGGAAGCATCTATTAGTGATAGATATATTAATATAAAAGATGTAATACTCCATCATAAAGAAAATATTGATTTAATCCCTGCTAATTTAGATTTATCAGCTGTGTCTTTATCTCTTGTAAGTGCTATGAGTAGAGAATATACACTTAAAAATTGTTTAAAAGATGTAAGAAAGGATTACGATTATATTCTTATCGATTGTAACCCTTCTTTGGATATGCTTACACTCAATGCTTTATCATGTGCAGATAAAGTCATTATCCCAGTTCAAAGTCAGTATTTAGCTGCTAAAGCTATGACACAATTAATGGGGACTATTTCTCGTGTTAAAAGACAGATAAATCCTAATCTTGAAGTTAGTGGTATATTATTAACTTTAATTGATGAGAGAACAAAATTATCTAAAGAAACTTGTGTAACTTTGCAAGAAAAATATAGTAATTTAATTAAAATATTTGATACAAAAATTCCCTCTGCAATTAAAGTAGCCGAAGCAACAAAGGTTGGAAAAAGTATTTTTAATTATGAACCTAAAAATAAAGTTGCTCTTGCTTATATGAATTTTGCTAAGGAGGTAGTTAAAGATAATGGAAAATCAAGAAAGCAAAATGCGCCTACCCTCATTAGATGAATTATTTACAACCCAAAAAGAACGTGATGAAGCTAATTTAGAAAAAGTTATCAATATAAAATTGAGTGACATTGAAGATTTTTTTAACCACCCATTTAAAGTATTCGAAAATGATGAGATGCTTGAAATGGTTGATAGTGTTAGAGAAAAAGGAGTTCTTGTTCCTGCAATTGTAAGAAAAAAGGATAATGGAAAGTATGAAATGATAGCTGGACATAGAAGAAAAAAGGCTTGTGAATTAGCTGAATTAGAAACTATACCATGTATTGTACGAGATTTATCTGATGATGAAGCCACTATTATTATGGTTGATAGTAATTTACAAAGGGAAAAAATATTCCCTAGTGAAAGAGCTTTTGCCTATAAAATGAAATTAGAAGCATTAAGTCGTCAAGGGAAAAGAAATGATTTAACTTCGGACCAAGTTGGACCAAAGTTACGTGCCAATGAAATATTGGCTCACGAAGAAAATACAAGTATTACTCAAATTAAAAGGTTCGTAAGACTTACAGAATTATTGCCTGAACTTTTAGAAATGGTTGATAATGGAAAGATGGCATTAAATCCTGCTTACGAATTATCCTTTTTAAATCATGAGGAACAATCATGGGTTTTAGATTATATTCAGTTTAATAATGTTACTCCCTCTTTGCACCAAGCAAAAGAATTAAAAGAACTTAGCAAAAATGGAGAGTTAGATGTTGATAAAACTGATGAGATTTTAGAACAAGAAAAGCCAAATCAAGTTATAAAATTGAAAATAAGTATGCAACGATTTTCTAGTGTACTTCCTCAAAGTTTACGTGATGACCAGTCTAAGGAAGATTATATTTACAAAGCTGTTTTGTTTTATCGTAAGCATGAGCTTACGTTAGCCAAGCAAAAGCAAATGGGTGCAAGATAAAGGGAGTAAATTTTACTTTTTCCCCTCCTATAACCTCCCCTATATACTAGCTGAAATATTTTAAGTTTCCGTGAAAATAATTCTTGACAAAATAAAACGTAGAGAGTGTTGATAACTTTCTACGCTTTTTTGTCAAAAATTAAGGTAAAACATCCCAAAATTTGTTATAATTTAGTTGTTAAAGTAAATCATTACTAAACAAAAT
>DVJF01000030.1 GCA_018716965.1 Candidatus Caccenecus avistercoris
AATCAGGAATAACCATACAAGGGGCAATTACGCTCTATTTAGCTAATTTAAAGAGAATATACAAATTAGAAGATGAAAAAGCAGAAAAAAACACAGTTAAATAACATTTAAAAAAGTATTATTTAAAAAAATCAATAAAAAATGATAATCTGAAAAATAAAATCTCAAATTATCATTTTTTTACACTACTTTTTCAGCAGTCTCCCTTTTGATAGCTTTTTTAGTTTATTATCTGTTGTAGAATTCAACGATAAGTGATTCGTTAATCTCTGGATTAAGTTCACTTCTTTCAGGATATCTTACATAAGTACCTGTCATTTTGTTGTTATCAAATTCAACAAATGCAGGACGAGTAACCTTAGCTTCTAAGCTTGCACGAATTGCAGGATGATCTAAAGAATTTTCCTTAACTGCAATTATATCGCCTGGTTTACAAGAGTATGATGGAATATCAACTTTAATGCCATTAACAGTGATATGCCCATGATTTACTACTTGTCTTGCAGCACGACGAGTTGTAGCAAGTCCCATACGATAAACAATATTATCAAGTCTTGATTCTAAAAGTTTAAGTAAGTTTTCACCAGTAACGCCTTTCATTTTAGAAGCACGTTCAAATAATTTATGGAATTGTTTTTCATTTAAGCCATACATTGTTCTTACTTTTTGCTTTTCTTGTAATTGAACGCCGTATTCACTTAATTTCTTTCTTCTATCATTTCCATGAGCTCCTGGTGCATATGGACGACGAGCTAAATCTTTACCATTTTCTAATGTAGAAAAGTTTAATCTTCTTGATTTTTTATAAGCTGGTCCAGTATATCTTGCCATAATTATCTCCTTTCTATTAATCTAAATACAAAGGATGCTTATTACTCATTATAGGGAGTTTACATTCATAATTTCGCTAGGGCAGTCCTAGTTACTTTTATACTTACGCAGTAAACACATTATAACTGTAATAAAGCACTGCCATGTACTTGCACTAATAATTATACACAAAAATCTTAATATGTCAAATAAATATATGAAATATGGGAGAAATTATGCAAAAAACTTAGTGTTCGCTTGTTTTACTAGTTGGCTTATTGTATAATTTTAATAGGGACATTAGATGTGAGTGTCTACCTCTTATCTTGATAGAGAGGAGGTTTGATGAATGACGACAAAGACTTTTGTAATAAAAGTTTTAAAGCTTATTGCCATCATTTTATTTCTCCTTACCATATTGGTAATAGCAATAAAAAAATGACACTCTTTCATCTCTGATTGAGTGTCAATCCCAAATTATTTAGAGGAGACATTCACTTACAGAAATTAATGTTCCTCTTTTTTATTTTATGCAATTATTTCTTGCATATACATAATACCATATTATTTATTGATTGTCAAAGTGTTGTGGTTTTGTCGAATTTTGTCTATAAAAACAAATGTTCGAAAAATGCTTGACAAATGAATTTTTATATATTAAAATGTTGTTGTAGTTTAAGAAAGGAATAAGCAAAATGAAACAAGTTAAAGATGAAAAGAATAAAGATAAAGCACTTGAACAAGTTTTAGCAGATATAGAAAAACAGTTTGGTGCAGGGGCAATTATGAAACTAGGAAGTGATGAACATACAAAAATAGATGTAACAAGTAGTGGGTCGCTAGCTTTAGATATTGCACTTGGTGTAGGAGGATTTCCAAAGGGAAGAATTATTGAAATTTATGGACCAGAGTCTTCTGGTAAAACGACAATAGCACTACAAGCGATAGCAGAAGTACAGAAGGCAGGGGGAAGAGCAGCATTTATTGATGCAGAACATGCTTTAGATCCTGTTTATGCCAAAGCTTTGGGTGTAGATATTAATGAATTATTGCTTTCTCAGCCTGATACGGGAGAACAAGCATTGGAAATATGTGAGGCTTTAGTTAGAAGTGAAGCTGTTAATATTGTTGTAATTGATTCAGTTGCAGCTTTAGTTCCTCAAGCTGAAATTGATGGAGAGATGGGAGACTCTCATGTTGGGCTTCAAGCTAGACTTATGTCACAAGCTTTAAGAAAGTTATCTGGTACGATTAATAAAACAAAAACAACGGCTATTTTTATTAATCAATTAAGAGAAAAAGTTGGGGTTATGTTTGGTAATCCGGAAACTACTCCAGGAGGACGTGCTTTAAAGTTTTATGCGACGATTAGACTTGATATAAGAAGAGCAGAGCAAATTAAGCAGGGAGACCAAATTGTTGGAAATAAGACAAATATTAAAGTTGTTAAAAATAAGGTTGCTCCTCCATTTAAGAGTGCTACTGTAGATATTATGTATGGAGAAGGCGTATCAAGAGAAGGTGAAATCATTGATATTGCGGCTAGTTTAGATATATTAGATAAAAGTGGTGCTTGGTATGCTTATAATGGAGAAAAAATTGGTCAAGGAAAAGAAAATGTTAAGATTTATTTAAAAGAACATCCAGAATTACGTAATGAATTAGAAGAAAAAATTAGGGAACATTATGGTTTTGGTGCTTCTAAAAAAGATAGTACGAAAGAAAATAAAGAAGAGTAGAATGTAGAGGCGTTTTGGATGACGCAAGAATTAGAAAAATATCAAGAAAAAGTATTTGAAGATATTAAACATATTGATGAATATGGAAATGAGTATTGGTTTGCTAGAGAATTAATGGATGCTCTGGAATATACAAAATGGGATCATTTTAAAAATGTTATTGATAAAGCAATTATTAGTTGTGATATAAGTAATGTGGCGATTAATGATCATTTTTCCCTTAAAGGGAAAACGATACAAATGCCTAAAGGTGCTAAAAAAGTAATAGTTGATTACAAATTATCTAGATATGCTTGCTATTTGATTGTACAAAACGCTAATCCTATTAAAAAGACTGTGGCTTTGGGTCAAACTTATTTTGCTATTCAAACAAGAAAAATGGAACTTACTGAAGAAGAATATAATAAATTAGACGAAGATCAAAAAAGATTGTATCGAAGACGTCAAACAAGAGATGGGAATAGGGTTTTATATAGAATAGCTAGGGAAAAAGGTGTAAAAAATTTTGATCGTTTTACTAATGCTGGTTATAAAGGTCTTTATAATGGTGAGACGGCAAATGATATTGCAAAAAGGAAGAAGATCAGATATCGTGAAGATATTTTGGATAATATGGGAAGTGCAGAGTTAGGAGCAAATGTGTTTCGAATTACACAGACAGAGGCTTTGCTTGAAAAACAAGAAATTCCTAGTGAGATGATTGCTACTGATACACATTATAAGGTTGGCAAAGCTATTCGAGAGACAATAGAAAAATTAGGTGGTACGATGCCGGAGGATTTACCCACTCCTAAAAAGTCTATTAAAGAGTTAGAGAATGCAAAACGAGACAAGATTTCTACAAATATTTATGATGAACAATAAAATGTTCATTTTTTTCTTGCTTAAATTAGAAATAAAGCTTATAATTGAATTATAGATAATTCATTAATCTATAAAAATAGTAAGGAGAAATTAAAATGGAATTTAACACAATGTCCATTTTGACTCTGGTTATTGGATTTTTTGTTGGATTTTTGATTGTTTTTATTGTTTATATGATTAGAAGTAATCAAAATGAAAGTAAAGCTAATAAATTAATTGAAGATGCTAAAAAGGAAGCAGATAAACATAAAAGAGATTCTTTGATGGAACTTAAAGAAGAGTCTTATCGTTTAAAACAAGAGACAGATAAAGAAATTAAAGAGAAAAAGGCTGAAATGAAAGATACAGAAAGTAGGCTTATGCAAAGAGAAGCATCTCTTGATAAAAGGGAAGAAATGCTTCAAAAAAGAGATAATACTTTAGATGAAAAAGAAAATAATTTATTGGCTAAACAAAAAGAAATACAAGAAAAAGAGCTTAAAATGGATGAACTTTTAAAACAAGAATTAAATGAACTTGAAAAAATTGCTAAATTTTCAAAAGAAAAAGCTCATGATTTAATTATGAAGCGTGTGGAAGATGATATGGCTAGAGAAATTGTGGACTATATCAAAGAGCAGGAGCGAAATGCAAAATTAGAAGCACATGAAAAAGCTAAGCAAATCATTGTGTCTAGTATGGAGAGATATGCTGAGGATGTTGCTAGTGAACAAACAGTTAGTACCATAGATCTTCCTAGTGATGAAATGAAAGGACGCCTTATTGGACGGGAAGGTAGAAATATAAGGACAATTGAGTCTGTTACAGGAGTAGATTTAATTATTGATGATACACCGGAAGCAATTGTTATTTCTTCTTTTGATCCTTTAAGGAGAGAGATTGCTAAAATTACTATAGAAACTTTGATTCGTGATGGTAGAATTCATCCGTCTAGAATTGAAGAAGTATATGATAAAGTGTCAAAGGATATTAATACTAAGATAACGGATATTGGTAATCAAACTATTTATGATCTTGGTATATCTAAGATGGATCCTGAATTAATCAATTTAATTGGTAAACTTAATTATCGAACTAGTTATGGTCAAAATGCTTTACAACATTCAAGAGAAGTTGCTAATTTAACAGGGCTTATGGCTGCTGAATTGGGTGAGAATGTAACCATCGCTAAAAGGGCAGGACTTTTGCATGATATTGGAAAATCCATTGATTTTGAAGTAGAAGGAAGTCATGTAGAAATTGGTGCTGATCTTGCTCGCAAATATCACGAAGATGATGTAATAATTAATGCTATTGAATCACATCATGGTGATAAAGAAGCGACCAATGTTATTTCGGTTTTAGTAGAGATTGCAGATACTTTATCAGCAGCTCGTCCAGGGGCTCGTAATGATACCATGGAAAATTATATGAAACGTTTATCGCAACTTGAAGAAATTGGTAATTCTTTCCCAGGAGTTGAAAAAACTTTTGCTGTTCAGGCAGGAAGAGAAATCAGGGTTATGGTTAAACCTGATGAAGTGGATGAAGCTAAGAGCTATAAGATTGCTCGAGATATTAAAGATAGAATAGAAGCAGAAATGCAATATCCGGGTACAATTAAAATTAATGTTATTCGGGAGACTAGAGCGATTGAAGAAGCTAAATAGTCTCTTTTTCTTTTGGTATAAACTTGATGATTGGTTCCAAAATAATAATGGTGATATTATGAAGAAAACTTCTATTTCTTTTGGTTTAGTTAATATTCCAGTGGAGATGAATCCAGTTATTAAAAATAATGATATAAATTTTAATCAATTGCATAAGAAATGTTTGTCTAGGATAAAGTATGTTAAATATTGTCCTCATTGTAAAAAGGATGTTAAACAAAATGATATTATTAGGGGATATGAGTTTAAAAAAGATGATTATGTTACTCTTACTAATGAAGAATTTAATAAACTTAAAGCGGAGGATGAGAAAACTATTGAGATTATTGGTTTTGTAAATTTAAATGAAATTGATCCTATTTATTTTGAAAAGAGTTATGTTTTAAAAACAAATTCTAAAAGTAAGTCTTTTAGTTTATTTAAAGAAGCTTTAAATAAAACTAAAAGGGTAGCTATTGCTAAGACGGTTATTGGGACTAAATTTTATTATGTAGTTATTCGTTTAATGAAGGATGCATTAATTATGAATACGCTTTATTTTGAAGAAGAAGTTGCTATTCTGGATGAAGTTGCTGATGCTAAGTTTACAAAAAAAGAACTTGATTTGGCAGTACAACTAATTAATTCTCTAAAAGTTAAATTTAAGCCTGAAGAATATATTGATGAATATCAAGAAAAAGTAAAGGAAGCTCTAAGGGCGAAAGAAATGGGTAAGAAAGTAAAAGCACCAAAGGCTCGTAATACTAAAACTATTAAGGATTTGATGACGGCTTTGGAGTTAAGTTTAAAAAATGTTTCATAATTATCAGTTAAAACCAATGCTTTTAGAGGAAGTTAACGAGCCTTTTAATGATAAAAATTTTCTTTATGAAATTAAATTTGATGGTATTAGAGCACTTATTTATGTAAGTAAAAATAGTTTTAAAATTTTAAGTCGGAATGGTACTAATTTGACTAATAAATATCCAGAATTAAAAAAAATACAGAAATTAGTGGGTAATCATGAAATTATCTTTGATGGGGAGATTATTGCTACTGAAGGTGCGCTTCCATCTTTTTCTTTGCTTCAAAAAAGAAATAGGGTTAAAAGGGTAAGTAGCGATATTATGAATGATATACCTGTATATTTTATAGTTTTTGATATTTTATATGATAATGTTGATTTGACTAATTTATCTTTAGATAAAAGGAAGAAAATTTTGGGACAATATCCAGATAATTCTGTTTTTATTAAATCGAGGATTTATAGTGATGGATTATCCTTGTTTAAAATGGTGAAAAAAATAGGATTAGAAGGAATTGTTGCAAAGAAAAGAAAAAGCATCTATCTTTTTGGAAAGAGAACTTCTGATTGGGTAAAAGTTAAAAATATTCACGTAGATAATTTTATTGTTCATGGTTATCTTGAAAAAACGAATACTTATAGTTTGCTTTTGGGTGAATATAAAAATAATAAACTAAAATATGTAGGTAAAGTTAGTGTTAATAAAAGGCATGAAGTTATGAGAAAAATTAAAAAATCAAAAAAAGTTAATAATTCATTTGTTAATTTTTTAGAAGATGCTATCTATGTTGAACCTACTATATCTGTAAGGGTTCGCTATTTAGAAAAACATAAGTCAGGAGCTTTAAGGCATGCTACATTAGATGAGTAATATTTTCTTCTAAAATTGGATTTGCTTTTATAAAAGTATTGGTTTCTTCATGATAAGCATATCCTAAAGCAATAGCTATTTTTGAACTAATTTTTTCTTTTGTAATATCTGTAATTGTTGTAAAGAAAACATTTGGATTTGCAAATATTTTTTCTTCTGCTAACTGTACTCCTTTTTTAGCATATCCTTTTTTACGGTATTTTGGTAGAGTAGTTACAGTAATATCTATTATATTTTCGGCTTTTTGAATAGTATAAATGCAGGATACAGGATTTCCATTTAATAGTAATAAATATTCCTTATTTGCTGATTCAAAAGATGCTTTTTGTTTTTTAGTAACTTTAAAGTATTCGAAATCTGATAAGTTTCCTTGCTTAATTATAGGTATATTTTTTAAAATGCAAGATAATTGATATCTTTTTTTCCAATCGTTAGCAGAAGCTTCTTTTACAAATAAATAACTTAGTTTTAAACTATTTTCATCTTTATTTGTTATTTCTATTAATGTAAACATAAATATCTCTCCTTGATAAGGAAGTATTATATTATGTTTTTAAAAAGAAGTCAAAAAATCAAGCTCTTTTAAGCTTGATTTACTTCCATTATAACAGGTAATATAATCGGATGACGTCCTGTTAAGTCATTGATAAATGGATATAGTTCTAGAATGATTTGGTTTTTTAAATCAGTATAGTTATAAGCATTATTAGCTAAAAAAGTATTAACTATTTCGGTTATTTTTTTCTCTATTTTATTAATTAGCTCAGGATTTTCGTTTACCATAATAAATCCTCTAGTCGTAACATTTGGCTTAATTAATAATTTTCTAGTGAGACTATTAATATTTAGAATGGTTACTAAGATACCATCACTACTCATTAGTTTACGATCTTTAATAATCTGACTTCCAACATCCCCAATACGAGAACCATCGACATAAATATCGCCACTTTTTACAGTATCACCGCGTGTTACGATGCCATCTTTTATGTTAATAACATCACCATTTTTACAAATAAAAGTATTTTCTTTAGGTATGTCGCATGATACTGCTATTTCGGTATGACGTTTTAACATTCGGTATTCTCCATGCATTGGCATAAAATATTTTGGCTTGATAATTCTAAGCATCCATTTTAATTCTTCTTCTTTAGCATGCCCAGATGTGTGGACATCGTTAAATGTTTTGTTAGTAAATACTTTTACTCCTTTTAAATAGAGTTTGTTAATTACTTTATTGATACTTGCGGCATTTCCAGGAATAGGAGATGATGAGAATACTACTAAATCATCGGGCATTAATGTGATTTGCTTGTGAGTGCCACTAGCAATCCGGGATAGGGCAGCAAGAGGTTCTCCTTGGGTTCCTGTACATAAAATACATATTTCATTTTTCTTTAATCCTTTAGCTTCATTGTTATCAATAAATATAGTTTTATCTTCAATTAAGCCGTTGTTCATGGCTAGTTCGATACTTGTTTCCATGGAACGACCAAAAATAATAATTTTACGGTTGTTTTTACGACATGTTTCTACGATATGTTTAATTCGATAAATATTAGATGCAAATGTGGCAATGATAACACGACCAAAATGTTTCGATACAATATCATTTAGGGCTTCATCTACACTTGATTCACTTTTAGAGGAACCAGGAGACAAAGCATTTGTTGAATCACTTAAGAGGAGAGTAACACCATGTTTACCTAGTTCAGCCATTTTATGGATATTTGCCATTGGTCCAATTGGAGTTAAATCAAATTTAAAATCTCCAGTTTCAAAGATAACACCATTTGGAGTATGAATAGCAAGGGCAAAGGATTCTGGTATAGAATGAGTGGTTCCTACAAATTCAACTGTAAAGTATTTGGTTTTAATAATAGTATCTTCATTTACAATTTCGATGTTTTCGTATTTAATATTACGATCAATTAACTTCTTATTAATTAAATCGGCTGAAATTTTAGAAGCATAGATTTTAGGAATATTAACACTATTTAATAAAAAAGATATTCCACCAATATGATCTTCATGACCATGGGTAATGAATAACCCTTTAATCTTGTTTTCGTTTTGTTTTAAATAGGTTATATCTTGAATGACATAATCAATTCCAAGTAAGTCATCTTCTGGAAACATAACTCCAGCGTCAATAATTATAATTTCTTCATTGTGGGTTATAACATACATGTTTTTTCCCACTTCGCCTAATCCACCTAACGCAAAAATAGACGTAATATTGCTATTATTTTTCAATTAAATCTTTCCTTTCGTAATAAACAATAAAAGTTTTTGACTGAATATAATTATACTATTTTTTTAAGTATTTGTCTACTGTAAGTTTTTGTTGACAAATATTTTACAGGTTAGTACAAAAAAATTACATAAAGGGTTTTAAATTTTATATAATATAGGTGAGGTAGAAAAAATATGGAAGAAAGAAATTTAAATGAAGAATTAATTTATTGGAAGAAAAGAAATCATTTGAATAATGTTATTATAGCAATTCAATTAGTTATTTTATTAATTGTTTGTATTGTTGCTATTTATGTAAGAGTTATCTAATCTTCTAAATATGTTTTGCTTTTATGAGGTTCGTCAAAAAGAAGTCCCTCATAATTTTTTTGCCTTAAAACTTCATAAACTGCTATAGCAACACTATTTGAAAGATTTAGGGCACGCACATTTGAGGTCATGGGGATACGATAACATCTATCTAAATGAGGTTTTAAGATATTTTTGGGAATACCCGTACTTTCTTTACCAAAGATTAAGTAAATGTTATCCTTAATTTTGCTAAAATTAACAGTAGAATGGGGCTTATGACCATATCTGGTGAAGAAAAAGTATTCTCCTTTGTTTTTTGAAAAAAATTCTTCTATATTTTCATAAACAAAATATTTACATTTATCAATATAATTAACGCCACTTCTTTTAATATATTTTTCATCTAGAGAGAAACCTAAAGGCTTAATTAAATGGAGAGTTGTATTGGTAGCTACACAAGTACGCATAATATTTCCAGTATTTCCAGGTATTTCTGGTTCAAATAAAACAACATTTAACATAAATTCACTTCTTTCATCTTTTTATTATAAACAACTCTTGAGAATTTGTAAAATATTTTTACTTGATAAGTTGTTCTTTTTCTTTTATAATGATTTTAGAGTAGGGTGGTAATATGACAACAATCTATTTAATTAATAATAGTTATACGATGAATAATTTAGCTTTTCCAGATAGAGAATCTTTGGAATTAAAAAGAGAAAAAAGAATTCTTAGTATTGAAGGAGAAGAAGCTAGTAAGAAACTTGCTAGTAATAAAGATTTGCAAAGTGTTCAAGAGATTTTTGCATCTCCATTTGTTATGAGTATTGGAACTGCCAAATATTTAGCTCGAAAGTTGGAGCTTGATATTCAAATTAAAGCAGAAATTGGCGAAAGAGTTTTAGGTAAACTAGGAGATAAGAAAATAAGAATGATTAGTGAAATTCAAGAAAATGATTTTGATTATAAACTTTCAGGCGGAGAATCTTTAAATGAAGTAAAAAATAGGATGGTGCGTTTTGTTGATAAATTATTAATGCAATATCCAGATAAAACTATGGCTTTATTTACCCATAATGTTGCAATAACATGTTTACTTAGTAATTGGTGTAGTAAAGGTTTTAATCTAGATAATAGACTTATTTTAAATTATCAAGATGAAGCCGTTATTGATGGAGCATGGGATGGGATTAATATTATTGAACTTGTTTTTGATGGAAAAGAATTAGTATCTATAAAAAGAAAAAAATAGAATCGTTCTCTATTTTTTGTCTTCTTCGGTATCAATTGTCTTCCACTCAGTAGTTCCACAGGTAGTACAGACAAAAGGTACTAGCACTTTTAAGCCTTGAGGCTTTTCATATTTTTCTTCTAGTGAAACACATAAAAGGCCAGTATTTTCATCAATGTATGCTCGACCTTGGACTGTTGTTTCTTCACATTTACTACATCCTGGTTTTTTCATATTGCCTCCTTATTTTTATTATTAGCTTAAATTTTAGAAAAATACCTGTTATTGGGGCAAATTTGCGTTATTCTTTTAAATATGATATAATTAAGTCCTCAAGGAGGAAATTTAAATGCAAATAGATGAAATGTTAAAGATTGCAACTGAGAAGATTGATTTAGCAACTCAAAAAGAAGCTTTCTTAGAAATCCAAATTCAAAATTGGCTAAATGGTACATCACAATTTAGGATAGAAGAGTTACAAGCTTTAATTGATTCTACAAGGGAACAAATGGGTCAGTTGCAAGGAGACGTTGATATATTAATAAACCAATCACAGTTTAAATGTGATCAAGCTGGTATGCAAGTTGAAAAGATGGGCAATAAAGATGCCCAAACAATACAAAACATTCGCTTTAATTTAGAATTTATGAATGCTCGAATAGAACTACTTAGAATACATAATAATCTTTTAAAACATGGTGGTGTAGAATACTTGCAGTCTTCTTTTGATAATGTGGAAAATGAAGAACAATTATCTAGCGAAGACAAATTTAAGAAAATGATAGCCGGAATGGTAGCTGCTAAAAAGATTTCTTTAGGTGAAGCTAAAATTTTATATCAAAATATTAGTGTTTCTAAAGAAAATGCTTTTGATGCTATGCAAAGATAAGAATAAGTTTGACTATATATCAGACTTATTTTTTTAATGAAAAAAAAGAACTTATTGTTCTTCATTAATAAAATTGATTTCACAGGTAGAAAGTTTTTTGGCAATTTTTAATTCTCTTTTTCTTTTTATTCCGGTAAATAAAATATCATAAACAACTTCCCAAATTACTACCCAACCAGCAATTAAAAATAATTCACTTAAAAAGAGGGTAAGTTGTTCAGAAATAATGATGAGAATAATTCCTAGTAAAAGGAGAAGTAGTCTAAAATAGTCATCATAATGGTCTATTTTTTTTAATTGTATGACCTTTTTTAAATAGTGGCTATGTATTAAATTTATTAAATCCTTTTGTTCTTTTTTACTAGATATGTTACTTATTGTTAGAGAAATTCTTTCTTTATTTCTGGTATGTTTGGAATTTTCTAGAATATAAGTATCTAAATTGCTACTTAAAAGTTTATCATTAAATTCGTTTGTGGCATCCTCTATGCTTTTTAAATTGATATTAATGGTCTCCATATTACCTCCTGTATATTATTATAGCAGAAAAAAACACTAAAGCATAGTGTAATAAACAAATGGTGGAGTAGAGGAGAGTCGAACTCCTGTCCAATGTATCCTATCATACAACATCTACAAGTTTAGCTTGATTTATTAGTCAAGTTATAACTGGCTCAAGACCAACCGATTACAACTTCAAGTTTAGTAAATATTCGCTTATTTATCCTAAACAAGTAAATAAGTATAGCTTATATTTATGAACCCCTAATAATCCTATAAGCAAGATTAATAGAAGCTTGCTATTCCTATATATTAATTAATTAGGCAAATGCATAAGCATTTGAAGCAAATGAGTTTTCACTCTTGTCATTTAATTTTAATTGTAGACTTAAGGCGCCTAACCACTTGCCGTCATATGTAGTAATACATGTCGATACCATTACTACCCCATGTGCTAGTATTATACCATAATTCCATTAAAAAATGAAGTATTTTCTACTTCATTAGGGCAATTGCTAATATAATACCAATATTTAGTACTCCATATAAAACGATAGCTATATTTACAAAAGCAGCTTTAGATGATCGAGTTGGTCCTTCTTCTGGAACTATGGCAGGAACATTTTTATTTTTTAGTTCTAAGACCATTCCTTTTCCTTTGGTATCACCTAATTCTTTGGTAATTTCAAAATATTCATCTAATTTTTGATTTACTAGTGAACCTAAGGCTGTTTCTTTTGGTAAAGTAGCAATTAAAGTTTCAATATTACCAATTAAAATTTTGTTATCTTCAATTAAATATGTAAATGAATCTTTGATACTAAAATAAAGGTTCATGTAGTTTGTTACTTGAGCTTCTAAAATATTTTTGTCGATAACTATTTGATTAAAGGCATTTTGATTTAGAAGGGTAATGAAGCTTTCAAGAGTTTTGCAACTTTTATTTATCTTGATAATTTCCATAAAAGTTTTTGCATCTACGTTCCATGCTTCTCCTGGTAGGGTACGTAAATCAAAAGTTAAGGTTTCGCTTGCCACTATTTCACCATTTTCTTGTAAATATAGGTTATTATCTTTGCAACTTAATCCTTTTAATTCTGGATAAAACTCTAAGTATTGTCTGAAAATAAAATCGTTGATATTAATTATCTTGGTTTTGCTTAATCCTGTTTTTCTATCATTATCCATTTCTTTATTTTCTTTAGGTAATTCGTTTTTAAAGTGAGGTAGATCAATACCTGTTTCTTTAGAATTGTCTACACGATAATTAGGCATAGATGTCATATTTTCTTTAAAAGTATCACGTTCGTTCATTATAATACCCTCCAATTATTATCATTGTAGCAGAAAATTAAAAAAAATACAACACTAAACAAATAAAAAAATGTGTAGTATAATAATTTTTACTTTAATGAAGAGTTTGGAATTTTTAAGGATTTTATATTTAACTTGAATTTTGGTTGATTTTACTCAATTATAATGATATTTTAAGAAAAATAATCGGTATTTTTTACCATAGGTGAATAAATCACAATTATAAGTTAGGAGCAGGTATAATTTCTTTCGAGAAGCGAGGGTGAACGAAATGTTAAACGGAAATAGGTTAAGAGAGGTTAGAAAAGCCAAAGGTTTAACGCAAACGGAGTTAGGTGAATTAATTGGGGTAGGCAAATCAGCGATTTGTTGCTATGAAAAAGAGACAAGAAATCCTACTTTAGAAGCAGTAATTGAAATGATACATGTTTTTGGAGTGTCAGCTGATTATCTTTTGGGTGCGGATTATCTAGTGAAACCAAATAAAGATTCTTTAGAAGAATATGTTTCTTTAACCAAAGAAGAAGTTATTTTTATTGAAGAACTTAAGAAAAATAAGTTAGTTTATGATATTTTGATGCAAGATCCTAAAAGAGGTGCAGAACTTGTAAAAAAAGAAATTGGCTAAAGTTGTTTAGCTTTTTTCATTGGGAAAATATTTCGTGCATATAATTTTTGTAGGTGATTGGTTATGCGAAAATATTACCAATATTTAGGTTTAGCTTTAATTATGGTATTTAGTTTTTATTATACCGAGAAGATTGCTTTAATTGTTTTAAATAAAAATCCGTTAATGCAGGAGATCAACCAAGAAAAGGTAAATTATGAAGAAGCGTTTGTTAATGCAAGTATAGAGGGCGATTATATTATTCCGGGGATTAATGGACTCTTGGTTAATGCTCGAGAATCTTTTTATAATATGCAAGAATTAGAAGTGTTTAACCAATATTATTTAGTTTATGAACAAGTGAAACCTGAGATATCTTTGGAAGATAATAAAGATAAAATTATTAATAAAGGGAATGCTAAATTAAAACAAATGAGTCTTATTTTGGAAGATACATCCTCTATAAGCGAGTATTTAGAAGAAAATCAATATAAAGCGGATTTACTGGTGGATTATGCTAGCTATCAAAAAGGAAGTTATTTTGAGGTGATTAATAATGATGTAGAGGGTTTTGAAACTTTAGAAAATTCTTTAAATTTAAATAAAGAAAATAAATATCTTTGTTTAGTTAACCAACAAAATAGAGAACTTTGTTTAAAAAAGAAACATTATTTAATTGAACCAACTCTTACCTTAAATAGTACAAATTATATAGATGTTAAAAATAAGTTGGAGAGTGGAAGTATTATTCTTATTGATGGAGATGCAAAACTAAGTGATGTCAAATTATTGTTAAAAGAAATTAAATTTAAAAATTATCAGATTGTTTATTTAAGTGAACTTATTAGTGAGGAAAATGAGTGATGCACTTCTTGCAATTATAAAAGTTTTTTGGTATAATGTTTGTGCCTTAAAACTTTTTTATTTACAAAACTATTTTGAAACGGAGTTGATTATTTTGAGTAAAATAAAGATTTTTAGTTTGGGTGGATTAGATGAAAATGGTAAAAATATGTATGTTATGGAAATAGATAAAGATATTTTTATATTTGATTGTGGTCTTAAATACGCTAGTGGGAATATGCTTGGAATTGATTATATTATTCCAGACTTTTCTTACTTAGTTAAGAATAAAAAAAGAATTAAAGGGTTATTTATTACTCATGGACATTTAGAAAATATGGGAGCAACAGCTGATTTATTATCTGTGTTACCTAATTTAAAAGTTTATGCGACAAAATTCAGCAAATATGTTTTACTAGAAAGTGGGGTAAATGCTAATAATATTGTCGAGATTAAAGCTCATAAAAAGATGAATTTTGGTCATGTAAGTATTTTCCCAATTAGTGTATCTCATAGTGCACCGGATGCTGTTATGTATGTTGTTAATACGAAAGATGGGGCTATATGTTATACGGGTGATTTTATTTTTGATCCATCGATGATGGGGGCATATGACATGGATTTAGGTAAGATTGCTTATGTAGGTAAACAAGGTGTACTTTGTTTGCTTAGTGAATCGGTGTTTAGTGAAAATATTGGGCATACATCTCCTAATCATAAGTTAATTGATACTTTTAAGAAAGCGATAAAGGATGCTCGGGGTAGAATTCTATTTATGGTTTTACCAACACATTTATATACGATAGAAGAAATTTTTGATGCTTCTATTAATTCCCACAGAAAAATTGTCGTGATGGGTAAGAAGCTACAAAATGTTGTTCAATTTGGTTTAAAAGAAAAATATTTATCTATTCCTGATGATGCTTTAGGAGATTTATCAAATATTAATGATAATAATGCTATTTTGCTTATTTGTGATGATAAAGCTAGTCCGTATTCAGCTTTGTCTAAAATACTTAATGGTTATGATAAATTTATTAAGCTTAGAAGTGATGATACGATTGTTTTTGCAGAACCTAGATATGATAGTAATGAGAAAGTTTTGGTTAGATTAGAAAATGATCTAGCAGAACATGGATGTGAGATTGTTAATATTCCTAGTGATAAGACAATACTTCATCATGCTTCTAGTGAAGATTTAATGCAGATGATTAAGCTTATGAGGCCTAAATATTATATGCCTGTTAAGGGAGAATATCGTTATATGGTAGGTAATGCTGATTTAGCAAGTTCTCTTGGTATACCAAAAGATAATATTATTTTAAAACAAAATGGAGAGGCTATATGTTTTGAAGCGGGTAATCTTGTTGATAAGCATGAAAAAATAAAAGTGGGTGATGCTTTAATTGATGGTAAGTCTAGTGATGATATTGGCGAGCTTGTTATAAAAGATAGAGAAATGTTAAGTGAGAATGGTATTGTTTTAATTAGTGCAACAATCTCTAAACAAGATAAAGTATTACTTGTGGGTCCTGAGGTTACGACTAGAGGTTTTATTTATGTTAAAGATTCTACAGAAATGATTAAGGAAATTAAGCGTATAAGCGAGGGAATAATAGAGAGAAATACAACTCCTAATTATATTGATTTTAATAAGATTAAAACGGAAATTAGGGATGAATTATCTAAGTATTTGTATGAAGAGACAGAATGTAAACCAATGATTATTGCAGTTGTTCAAGAAGTATAATATTGTTTAAATCATCCATATTAGTAGTGGGTGATTTTTTTATCTTTATGTAGAATTCTACATAATTATCTTATAGGAAAATACATGAAATGCATGTATTTTTAAAATAAACTCTTGACGAACATATGTATTTATAGTATAATTCTATTATCAGGGGTGATAATGATTATGAAAATATATAAAGCTTATCAATTTCGTTTGTATCCAACTAAAGAACAAGAAGTATTTATTCGTAAAACTTTTGGTTGTACTAGATTTGTTTATAATTATTGTTTAGATTTAAAAAGAAAGAATAAATATTTAACTAAGTTTGATTTAATAAAAGAATTACCAAGATTAAAAAAAGAATATCCATTTTTAAAAGAAGTGGATAGTTGTTCACTACAAAATGTCATTACCGATTTAATGGTAGGTTTTAGTAAGCAAGAAAATAATCAAGGAGGATATCCAAAATTTAAGAAAAAAGGAGAAAAAGAAAGTTTTAGAACAAATTTCATTACAAGTAGTTATAAAGGTAGAGTTTATGAAAATATAAAAGTAGATTTAAAAAGAAGAGTAATAGAACTGCCTAAATTAAAAGAAGTAAAAATAAGAGGATATCGCGCTTTAGAAGAATTACCAGGAAGAATATTAAATGCCACAGTTAAAGAAGTAGGCACTAGATTTTATGTGTCTTTCTGTATAGAAGAAGAGCTAGAGTTACCAGAAAGAGTAAATAATCAAGCTATAGGAATCGATATAGGAGTAAAAAACTTAGTTGTTACCAGGATAGTGTGAAAAGTTTTATGGAAAATTAGTAACACTAGATGAAAAAGATATTAAGATGAAAATCTTGATATAAATCTATCAACAAATGATAGAAAAATTGATCT
>DVJF01000031.1 GCA_018716965.1 Candidatus Caccenecus avistercoris
TTGACAAGATAGTTATTTTCTTATTTATAATATTTAACAAAACAATTACAAAATATAAATTGTTGATAAAAGTTTTTTTGAGACTAAATTCCCAGTGTTTTTCAAACGGGAACTTTCAATAAAATTCAATGGGAAATCAAAAAAATGTTGTAATTAGCTCAAAATATGATATAATACTTAAGACAAATGAATTTACTATGTCAAAAAATTTTGATATGGCGGGAGGTAATTATGAAAAAAGGAATCCATCCAGAGGTAAAAGAAGCAACTATTACTTGTGCATGTGGAGCTTCATTTAAAACTCATTCAACAAAAGAAAACATTCAAGTTGAAATTTGTAGTGAATGTCATCCATTCTATACAGGAGCACAAGGAAAAGTTAAGAAAACTGGAAATATTGAAAAATTTAATCGTAAGTATGGATTAAACAAAGAAGAGAACTAGTATTAGCTAGTTTTTTTATTTGAAAACTTATTACGATAGACCGTAATAAATCTCAAAATCAAAAAGTTATTACACTTAACCGTAATAACTTTACAAAACAAATAAAATAGTGTATAATGTACTAAAGGGTGATATTATGCTTATAAGAGAAAATTATTTATCCAAGATAAGAGGATTTTATAATTCTGATTTAGTAAAAATTTTAGTTGGTATTCGTAGGTGCGGGAAATCTGTTATTTTGAACCAAATAATTGATGAATTAAAAGAAAAAAATAATATTGATGAAGAACACATAATATTTATTAATTTTGAATTTATAGAATTTGAAGATTTATTAAATTATAAAGAATTAAATAAATATGTAAAATCTAAAATTAAAGATAATAAGATGTATTACCTATTTTTAGATGAAGTTCAAAATGTTGAAGACTTTGAAAAGGTTGTAAATTCACTTCGAGCATCAATAAAAAACATTAGTATCTTTTTAACGGGATCAAATTCTAAACTATTATCTGATGAATTATCGACTGTATTATCTGGTAGATATGTTTTATTTAATATTAACCCTCTATCTTATAAAGAATATGTTTTGTTAACCCAAAAAGATGGTTATAATCTAGAAACATTTTGGGATTATGCAAAATGGGGAGGGCTTCCTAATCGTTGTGAATTTTCCAGTGAAACAGACATAAAAAATTATTTGCATAGTGTATATGACTCTATAATTTTAAGAGATGTGGTAAGAAGACTTAAACTAAAAGATACCTATCTATTTGATATTATTCTTCAATATTTATTAGAAACATCAGGTAGAGAGTTTTCAGCTGAAAATCTCATTAAATATCTTTCTCATGAAAATAAAAAAATATCAAATGAAACTCTATATAATTATATTAATGCATTATGTAAAGCATTAATTATGAAAAGAGTTTATAGATATGACATAGCCGGGAAAAATATTTTAAAAACTTTAAATAAGTATTATGCTACCGATTTAGGAATAGCACAAATAAAAAACAATAATCCCGAATTTAAAAGCTATATTGTTTTGGAAAATATCGTTTATAATGAATTAATAAATAGAGATTATGAAGTATATATCGGTAAAACTAAAAGTGGTGAAATAGATTTTATAGCTAAAAAAGATGGAACAATAAAATATATACAAGTAACCTATGAAATGAATGGTAATGAGAATGCTATAAAAAGAGAATTTGAAGCTCTAGAAAAGTTAGAAGATAATTACCCAAAATATGTAATTTCTCTTGATAAAATTGATCTATCGAGAAACGGAATTGTCCACTTAAATTTAATTGATTTCTTACTAAAAGATAGTTTTTAAAAAAAAGATGTTAGTAACCCAAAAATTACTAACATCTTTTATTTTAATATACTTTTCTTATAAGGCTTTCTCTCATCAGTTCTACCAACTAAATAATCAATAGAAGTATCATAGTAATCTGCTAAAATGTCCAGTTTTTCTAATGGAATAGAACGTATTCCAAGTTCATATTTAGAGTACTGTTGTTGAGTAGTCTTTAATAATTTTGCAATATCACTTTGGGACAAATCTTTATCTTCCCTAATTTCTCTAATTTTACTTATATTCATAATTCCTCCAAACTAATAATTCCATACATTCAAATGATTGTATTGACATTAAGTCTAAATGAGTGTAAAATATAATTAAATACAGTCATACAGATGTAAAAAGATCAATGAAGCAAAACTTCATAGGAGGAAATTTATGAAATATGAGGCATCAAAAAGAAAAAATATATTAGTAGTGTTAATAGTCGTAATATTAGTATTATGTATTGGCTTATTTATGAAAAATAGAATGAATATCTTAAATAATAGTTTTGTAAATGAAGAAAGTATTGTAGAAGAATTAGATGAGAATTTGATTGGAGCTTATATCCAACAAGGAGAGGAATATGTAAAAGCTGATACTATTCCCACAAGTGGATATGAATTTAATGAAGAAAAAAGTTATTGTAAAATAGGAGATATTATTCAAGGAGATATAACACTTTTCTATGATATGGATACTCAAACTATAACAGTTAGTCCTATAACTAAAAAAGGATTGAAATGTTATTTATATTTTGATGAGAAAGCTTCTGGAAGTGAAACGATATTAGCCCAGGAAGGTGGAGTAGATGTAATTTTAGCTAAGGGAACTCCAAACTTCAATAATATAGCAACGGCAGATGAAGGAATGTATGCAGCCGAAGATGACTATGGAACAAGTTTTTACTTTCGTGGGGCAGTTCAAGATAATTGGTTACAATTTGGAGGATTCTATTGGCGAATAATACGAATAAATGGAAATGGAACAATACGTATAATTTATAATGGGACAAGCACTTCACAAACTGGTATAGAAACTCAAATTAATGAAACAAGATATACATTTAATAATACAGATGATAACAATATGTATGTAGGTTATATGTATCAAAGCGGCCAAGTGCATGGATTACAAACTAGTAGTAATTCTAAAATTCAATTAGATAATTGGTACAGTAATAATTTGCATACAAATTATGGCCTATATGTTGATGGAAGTACAGGATTTTGCGGGGATAGAACACCTAGTACTGAACTGAATTCTAGTAATGGATCGGGAGGAACGGGAATAACTACCACATATTATGGAGGCCTTATTCGATTAACTAGAAGTGTAAAAAGTCCGATATTACAATGCAATAATAATGATTTATATACAACAAGCGATTCAAATGATGCCTATCCAAATCCAAGCGGAAATGGCAATCAAGCATTAGTATATCCAATAGGACTCATTACAGCGGATGAAGTAGCGATGGCCGGAGGAGTATATACTGTGAATAATAATAATTATTATTTATATACGGGACAGCCTTACTGGACCATGTCTCCATATCATTTTAATCGATATAATGATACTCTAATATTTGGTGTAAATTCAAATGGATTTCCGGTTAATTTTCATATCATTACGGCCAAGTCGGGATTACGTCCTGTCATAAACCTTCGTTCAGATGTCCAAATAACCGGCTCAGGTACTGTATCTGACCCATTCAAAGTAATTGGAGCTTCCTAATACAAATTAACTGTGTAAATATAAACACAGTTTTTTCTTTAAAAAAAAGTAATTTTCTGTTATTATATAAGCGAGTGATGTATATGAACGAATTATTTAATGTAAATAACAAAGTAATTTATGATATTAATACAACTATCTTATATACTTCTTCATTTAATTATACTGATGATGCTATATATTATTTAAATAATAATTGTATTGTAATAACCAAAGATAGAGGTATGGATACTTTTAAAATATCAAATGATATTTTTGAATTATTTCATGAAGAAAAACTAATACATAAAAAAGATTTAACCAAAATAGATGAATTAAAGCTAAAAATTTTAGCAAGCCTAAATACAAACAAAACAGTATTTGTCTTTTTTGATGTTTTAACTTATTTAGACAAAGATTTTAAAGAAAGACTAATTAGATATTTAATATTAAATAAAAAAAGAATTATTAATTATACAACAGATATAGAAGAAACTCTTTTATTAGATTATTTAGTCGTATTACATGAAAATAAAATAATCATGGAAGGCAAAAAAGAACTCGTTTTACAAGAAGAAAAAATATTAAAGAAACTAGGTTTTAATTTACCTTTTATTGTCGAGCTATCAAATGGGTTAAAATATTATGGTGTTATTGATAAAGTTTATTTTAATAATGAAGAGCTGGTGAATGTTTTATGGAAGTAGCAAAAATTTTAGAAAATAAACCCAAAGGTTATATTTATGGCCTAATGGGTAATATTAATCTAACAACCAACAACAATAATTACAGTATTATAACAGACTATAAATTTAATGGTACAGTAGAAGAATATTTAAATAGTCCCAAAGCCGCATCTTCCCTAAAAATGGTATTACTAGATGAAAATGTAATGCCAAAAAATGCTCGTGATTTATCTATTGGGGAATTAAAGAAAGTATCCCTTGCCAAAGCTTTAATAGATGGCAAAGATTATTTAGTATTAGATTATTTTGATAAAAGTTTTAATCACAAAGAAATAGACTATTTCATAAGATTAATCAAAAGAATGACCAGTGATTATCATAAAACAGTAATTTTATTTACAAATGATATTACAATTTTATGGAATAATATAGAAGAGCTATTAATTGTGGATGAATACTTTGTTATTAACACTATTCCCAAAGAAAAATATTTTGAATTTATAGATAAATTAAATGAACCAGAAATTGTAAGATTTACTAAATTAATGAAAGAATTAGGATTATATATTGAAAATTATAAAGACACGCAAGATTTATTAAAAGCCATATATCGCTTAAAGGAGCAAGAATAATGAAATATTTAATAAGTATGTCTTATGATGGATCCAAATTTTATGGCTTTCAACGACTAAAAAATAAAGATACTATTCAAAAAAGACTAGAAGATGCTTTAAGTATTATAGCGAAAAAAGATATTAAAATAAAAGGGGCCGGAAGAACAGACAAAGGAGTACATGCCTATGATGCCAAAGTAACTTTTGATTTAGATATAAATATTAAGGAGTATAATTTAAAAAGAGCTCTAAATAGTCTTATAGCTCCATATATTTATATTAAAGATATCAAAACAGTAAATAATAATTTTCATCCCAGATTTAATTGTGTAAAAAAAGAATATATTTATAAAATAAATATAGGAGAATATAACCCCCTATACACTGATTATTATTATCAACCAAACTATAAATTAGATATTAACAAAATGGAGGAATGTGCTAAAATATTTATAGGTGTTCATAACTTTAAAAATTTTACATCAGGCGTAAGACCAAATTATGAATGCATTATTTATGATATTGATTTTCATATTAATGAAAGTATTTTAGAAATTAAATTTACTGGTAAAAGTTTTTATCGGTATATGGTAAGAAACTTAGTAGGGGCCATGTTAGATGTAGCAAATAACAAAGCTAGTTTAGAAGAAATTAAAAAATCTTTAGATAAACCAGAAATAAAAAGGCAATTTAAAACAGCTATACCAAATGGTCTATATTTAAATAAAATAGAATATGAGGAGGAAACATGTTAGATAGTGTAGAAGATTTCTTAAATAAATATTACTTATTTGCCAAAAATATTCATACCGGAAATAAGAAAAAATTTGAAAGTATAGATATGATTTATATAGTAATGGAAGCCATCAAAGCTTTAATAGTAGTAATAGAAGAAAATAGATTAAGTGAAATAGATACTTCTACACTAAATAATTTAATTCATTTTTCTAAAGTTTATGTAGATACTGTATCACCACTTACGACATCTAATGCTAAAAAAACTGTTATTTTAGAACTAACAAAAGAGATAGAAAAACTAGAAACTTTACTAAACAACCAAGAAATTAGTCCAAAACGCTAAAAAAATTCATTTTCTATTTGACAAATGACTAGTTTTTACATATAATTTTAACTGGTACATTTTATTTGTTGGAATTGCCATGCCCTGGGAAAGCGGAAGCAAGGAAGACTAAATGAAAGGGATTATATATGAAGACATTCATGCAAAAAAAAGAAAACGTAAAACGTTCATGGTACGTAATTGATGCTGAAGGAAAAACTCTTGGTAGAGTTGCTACAAAAGCTGCTACTATATTAAGAGGCAAACATAAGCCTACTTATACTCCAGGAGTTGACTGTGGAGATTATGTTATCATTGTTAATGCATCTAAAGTTAATTTAACTGGTAATAAGTTAGAAGATAAGATGTATTACAATCACTCTGGTTATCCAGGAGGCCTAAGAGAAAGATCTGCTAAAGTAATGATCGAAAAATATCCAGAAGAAATGGTAGAAAGAGCTGTTAAAGGTATGCTTCCACATAATTCTTTAGGAAGAGCTATGGGCAAAAAATTATTTGTTTATGCAGGTAGTGACCATAAACATGAAGCACAAAAACCTACAGCACTAAATATTGATTAGGAGGATTTAAATGGCTAAACAAGTATGGACCGCAACTGGTCGTCGTAAAAGAAGTTCTGCTCAAGTAAGACTTACTGGTGGAACCGGAAATATTATTGTTAACGGTGTTGATGTAAACGAATATTTCCCAAATGCAATCCTAGTTATGGATTTAAAACAACCACTTGCTGTTACAGATAATATGAATCGTTTTGATATTGATATTACTGTAAACGGTGGAGGATATTCAGGTCAAGCAGGAGCAATTCGTTTAGGTATTGCTAGAGCCTTATTAAAATTTGATGAAAATACGGATCAAACAAGAGAAGATTCTTATCGTAAAATTTTAAAAGCTAACGGTTTCTTAACAAGAGATGCTAGAGTTAAAGAGCGTAAAAAATACGGACTTAAAAAAGCTCGTCGTGCTCCACAGTTCTCAAAGCGTTAATATGTTTTCTTATTCCAAGCAATACGCTTGGTTTTTCTTTGCAAAAAATAAACGTCGGAATTGAAGGGACGCTTTTTCTTGCTTTTTTTTAATTTATCCTTCATAATAAATAACTGTTATTTGCTAGTGGTAGCGCCTGCTTCATTTTGTAAGTAGTTTAAACTACTGATTTATTCAGGGGGTTTAATCGAAAGCAGGTGATGTAAATGGATAAGGAAAAACAGTACTTATACATTATAATAATCCTACTTGTTTTAGTTTTACTGAAATCAATTTAGGAAAAAAGACGCTAGCTTAAGGCATAGCGTCGACCACAAAGTAGGCGTTATCCACGAAGCAGATAACACTTACATACTTATTATATGCTATAAAACAAATTATTTCAAGATTAATTAATAAAAGAAAAGTGGTGTTAATGTAATGAATAAAATTTTTCTCTATCTTTATCCCATTAAAGAATTCGCAAATGTTTTCTTTTTGGGAAATGAATATTATGATGCCAATAATTTTAAAAGGCCCTTTGATGTGTTAAATGAAGCCATAGAGAAAAGATATCGCGATAAAGGATATCAAGTTGTTTATATTCTTTATCCGGACAAAGAGATATTTGGTATAACACCTAAAAAGAATGACAAAATTATTTTTACAGATGTTACTTTTAAAGAAGCAACAAGAAGTACAGGCTTAAATACAGGTGAAGAAGTCAAATATCCAAATGAACAGCTAATCATTAATCAATTAGGTGAAGTAGAGGAACTATTTATAGGTGGATATCATGCCCAAGATTGTGTAAAAAGAATAGGTGAGAAGGCTTTACAAAATGGCATAAATACATTAATAGATTTAGATTTAACAGATTTATTTTTTTCCCTCTATAGACATGAAGAATATTTTAACGTTGAAAAATATGATCCTGAAAGATTTAGAGCCTTTATGATAAAAAAGTCTTCAAGATATGGTGAAGCTTTTGCAATAGACCTCTTTAACAGAAATTATCAAAGTTCAGTTTATGGTTTTAATGATTGCCAGCATAGGGTAAGATAAGTTTTCGGAATTTTGTTGTGGACTTTTCTTTACTTTTTTCAAGTATTTGTTTATTATAATAATTATGCTAATCTTCATAATTAAAGATGAATATAAAAAGTTGCTACCCCAAAGGCATAGCGTCTAGCTTTATCGCAGGCACTATCCACCAAATGGATAGCACTTACATATTTATTATAAATTATCATAAGCTTTGACAAGCAAAAAATTGCTAAATCTTCAATTATTTGCTATAATATAGTCGCTTAAAAGGAGTGACTTTTTATGAATGATACAATTTGTGCTATATCAACTGCTCTAGGAGTTGGAGCTATATCTATTATTAGAGTAAGTGGTGAGGAGGCAATTAATAAAGTTGCTAATCTTTTTGATGGCAAAAACTTAAATGAAGTAAAAAGTCATACCATTCATTATGGCCATATTATAAGTAATGGTGAAATTATTGATGAAGTTTTAGTAACCATCCTAAAAGCACCAAAAACTTATACTAAAGAAGACATTGTAGAAATTAACTCTCATGGAGGAATTTCAACTACCAAAAAAATACTGGAAATATTAATAGAAAATGGTATTCGTTTGGCCGAACCAGGAGAATTTACGAAAAGAGCATTTTTAAATGGTAGACTAGATTTAACCGAAGCTGAAGCAGTTAATAGTCTAATTAAATCACGTACAGACTTAGAGCGTAAATTGGCTCTTAATACTCTTAGTGGCAAAGTATCTAAGAAAATTAATAAAGTAAGAGAAATTATTGTTGAACTTCTTGCTAATATTGAAGTAAATATTGATTTTCCTGAATACGAAGATGCCCTTGAAATAACTTTAGAAAATCTTCCACCGAAATTAAATGAAATCAAAAAGGAATTAGAAAATTTGCTTGAAGAAGGAAAAATTGGAAAAATAATCGAAAATGGTATTAAAGTTGCCATCGTAGGTCGTCCCAATGTTGGAAAAAGTAGTATCCTAAATGCCTTATTAAAAGAAAATAAAGCTATTGTAACCGATATTGCTGGTACTACTCGGGATATTGTGGAAGGTGAAGTAGAATTAAAAGGTATTGCCCTAAAATTTATTGATACAGCTGGTATCAGAAAAACAAAAGATGTAGTCGAAAAAATAGGCGTTGATAAATCATTAGAAATGATAGATGAATCTGATCTAGTCATTCACGTTTTAAATAATAATGAAGTTTTAACAGAAGAAGATAAAGAGATTATGGAAAAAATTAAAGATAAAACTCACATAACTTTTATTAATAAAAGTGATTTACCAACTAAATTAAAAATAGATAAAAAAGACGTTGTAAAAGGAAATACAATGGATTTAAATGGCTTAGATGAATTAAAAAATAAAATAGTGGAATTATTTGATTTAGAACGTATTAATAACAGTAACCTAGAAGTAGTATCAAGTGCTAGAGAAATAGGCTTGCTTAATGAAGCCTTAAATAGTATTGACCAAGCTTTAAATAACGTAAGTAGTAAACTTCCTGTCGATATGATTGCCATTGATATTAAAAAAGCTTGGGATTTACTTGGTGAAATAACGGGTGAATCTTATCAAGATGAACTATTAGATACACTATTTAGTAAGTTCTGTTTAGGAAAGTAGTGATATTTATGTATGATTTAATCGTAGTAGGTGGCGGTCATGCTGGTTGTGAAGCTGCTCATATTAGTGCTTATTTAGGCTTAAAAACTCTTCTTATAACAGCCAACAAGAGTAATATTGCAGATATGCCTTGTAATCCCTCAATTGGTGGAACAGCCAAAGGTATTATTGTAAGAGAAATAGATGCTTTAGGTGGCCTAATGGGTAAAGTGGCCGATCGTACTCATTTTCAAATCAAGATGTTAAATAATGGAAAAGGCCCAGCTGTAAGAAGCTTGCGTGCTCAAGCTGATAAAGTAACATACCCTAAAGTAATGTTAGAATTTTTAGAAAACACTCCAAATTTAACAATCAAAGAGGGCATGGTAGAAGACTTAATCATTGAAAATAATACCGTAAAAGGAGTAGTATTAAGTGATAAAAGTAAGATTGAAAGTAAATGTGTTATCCTAACTACGGGAACTTATTTAAAGGCCAATATTTTAATTGGAAGTGAAAATACTCCCGGTGGACCACATGGAGAGGCAAGAAGTAACAGCTTAAGTGATAACTTAAAAAAATTAGGATTAGATATTCAAAGACTAAAAACTGGCACACCCCCTAGAATAAAAAAAGATTCTATTGATTTTAGTAAAATGCAAGAAGAGAATGGTGATAATAAATATTATACCTTTAGTTTTGATAATCCTCCTTTTTACAAAATAAATGAACAACAAAAGTGTTATCTTTTATATACTAATGCCAAAACTCACGAAATAATTAGAAATAACTTAGAAAAATCAGCGATGTATGGTGGATATGTAACCGGAGTAGGTCCAAGATATTGTCCATCTATTGAAGACAAATTAGTTCGTTTTAGTGATAAAGAACGTCATCAATTATTTTTAGAACCTGAAAGCATTTACTATGATGAATGGTATTTACAAGGATTTTCTACTTCTATGCCGAAAGACATTCAAGAGGATATGGTTCATTCTCTAGAAGGCCTAGAAAATGCTGTAATTAGTAAATATGCTTATGCTATTGAATATGATGCTCTAAATCCTCTACAAATGAATACTAGTCTAGAAAACAAAGTAATAGAAAACTTATTTACTGCCGGCCAAATAAATGGAACAAGTGGTTATGAAGAAGCAGCCGCCCAAGGACTTATCGCAGGTATTAATGCTCATCATAAAATAAAGGGATTAGAGCCACTAATCTTAAGAAGAGATGAAGCATATATTGGAGTTTTAATTGATGATTTAGTAACCAAAGGTACCAAAGAGCCTTATCGAATGCTTACCTCACGGGCTGAATATCGCTTACTTCTTCGTCATGATAATGCTGATTTACGCTTAAGAGCTATTGGCTATCATCATGGTACAATTGATGAAGAAAGATACAACAAACTAAAAGAAAAAGAAACTTTAATTAATGAGATTAAAAATATCTTAAGAAACAATAACTTAAAATTAAATACTGAAACAAAAGAATTATTAACAAGTCTAAATATTGAAATACCTTCTTTTAGTACCAGTCTATACTTATTCTTAAAACGTCCAGAAATAAATATGGATATTATAAAAAAGATAATACCATTAGATTATAGAGCAGATATATTAGAAGAAGTAGAAATAGAAATTAAATATGAAGGATATATTGCTAAAGTATATAAAGAAGCCGAAAAAGCTAAAAAATTAGAAGAAAAACTAATACCAAAAGATATTAATTATGACGATATTCTAAATTTAGCTAGTGAAGCAAGACAGAAATTAAAGGATATAGAACCTATATCCATTGGTCAAGCAACCCGCATTAGTGGTGTTAATCCATCTGATATTGCTATACTAACGGTGTATTTAAAGAAGAAATATGATAAATAAGGAGTTCGTATGAATATAGAAACATTTATAAAAGAAGTAGAAAAACTAAATATTACAGTTACAAAAGAAAATTTAGCATCTTTAGCTAAATACAAAGATTTGTTAATAGAATATAATAAAAAATTTAATTTAACAGCCATTAAATCTGATGAAGAAATATATTTAAAACATTTTTATGACTCACTAACACTTATAAAGGCGTATTCTTTAAATGGTAATTTAAAATTATTAGATATTGGTACCGGAGCAGGTTTTCCAGGTATAGTATTAAAAATATTTTATCCTGATCTTGAACTAACCTTACTAGATTCTAACCATAAAAAAATAGCATTTTTAGAAGTAGTTATAAAAGAATTAAATTTAAAAAATGTTACCTGCATCAATTCTCGAGCTGAAAGTCTACCAGAGAGTTATCGCGAATATTTTGATATAGTTACTTCTCGAGCTGTAGCGCATCTTCGTATTTTACTAGAATTATCAATTCCTTATTTAAAAGTAGGAGGCCACTTAATTGCCATGAAAGGTTTAAGTGAAGAAGAAATTAAAGAAAGTGCCAAAATCTTAGAAAAACTAGATAGTACAATTGTTGATACTATTAAATTTAATTTACCAATAGAAGGAAGTAATCGTTCTTTAGTAATTGTCCAAAAGAATAAAAAAACTAAAGAAATATATCCTAGAAGTTATGACAAGATAATGAAAAATCGTTAATTAAAAATAGACATAAAGAATTAGTAGTGTTATTATATTTATAATAAGGGTGTTGTATATGAAAAGAAAAATCGCTTTATTAATAAGTATAATAACACTTATTTTATTAGTGCTTTTTTTAAGAGTGCAAATAATTATTGATCCTGATGTTTTAACTGGAACAATGGTTACGAATGGTATATATGGTTACGATTTAGAAACCGAAAATCTAAGCGTTAATGGTCTAACTACTAAAAATCATGACATATATTATTTACTAATGGATGTTGTAAATGAAACAGAAGGTATTTACAATTACAAGTTAAAAAAATTAAATATTAATACCAATCAAATTACCGAAATAAACTCTTTAGAAAATAAAAAAAGTTATTGTTCCATCAAAGAACAAAACATTTACTGTACTACTTCCAATGACTTTCAAGTATACGATTTAAATTTTCATGAAATATTTGGTTACTCATCCAATGAAGAAAGTCTTTCTGCTTCTTTTGCTCCATATAAGGACACATATATTAAAATAGATAATTTAGAAATTTATATCTTACAAAATAAAGAAACATTATATCGTACAATTTCTACAGATAAAAATATCTTTTATGAAACCTATTTTAAAACTAGTGATAACACTTATTTATTATTTTTAGATGAAGAAGGATATTATTATATATATGATATTGATAATGAAGAGTTAATTGCAACAGAAAAGAAAAATTATTTGAAATATGATTATGGTCTATTTTTCTATGATGAAAGCTATTATACGATTTATGATTTAGTAAATAGAGAAATTAAAGAATATGAAAATATTTTACAGGAAGACTATTACTATACGGGAGCTATTGATGAAAATAAAAATATTTTTTACTTATATGATGTCATAAGTGAAATAATTTATATAATTGATTTAAATAATGGAACATTACAAGAATTAGATACCAATAATCTAACAGATGGAAATCCTATTTCGAGTCTATTTTTACAAGAAAATTATTTATATGCCTATATATTACAAGATAAAAATAATTTTTATGTAATTGACTTAGAAGAACTAGAGTTAGAAACAACAGATATCGAAAAATATACGGATGAATTAACAACAAACATTTCTAAGAGAATAGAAAACATTAAAGAAGATTATAGTGTGAATATCCACATAAAAGAGGATGCTATTATAGATTTTCCCGATTTTTATGCGGAAGAATTACTAAATAATGAAATAATACTTAATTCACTAACAAAATTAGAAAACATTTTATCCAAATATGATTTAACATTTTTTGAAAGCTTCTATAACAATGGCTTTGATGGTCTAAATCTTTATCTAACAGGAACTTTAAGACCAAGTGATTATGAAACGCAAGCTTCTAATCCAGCAGCTTATTCGCTAACTTACAATGGTGAATATATGATAGTAATAGATTTAAATCAACCTAATATTGAAGAACTCTTATGTCATGAATTACTTCATAATTTAGAATTTAACTTAATAAACCAAAATATTAATCCCTTTAATAAATGGAATTCTTATAACCCTAGTGGATTTTCTTATAACAATTCTTATACAGGAGCAACCAATTATAATTACACTTTATCCGAGAGTAATCCTAATAACGTATACTTTATAGACTATTATTCTCATACATATGCTACAGAAGATAGAGCGAGAGTGTTTGAACGTATATGTTCATGTGATGAAAATAGTATTATTAATGATTATCCTAACCTGTATCAAAAGGGATTATATTTACAAGAAGAAATAACTAAATATTTTCCAAGCTTAGCACAAACTTCTTTATTTAACAGCTTAAATTAATTCTAATATGTTACAAAAAATTTAAGTTTCCGTGTAAATAATTCTTGACAAAATAAAACGTAGAGAGTGTTGATAACTTTCTACGCTTTTTTGTCAAAAATTAAGGTAAAACATCCCAAAATTTGTTATAATTTAGTTGTTAAAGTAAATCATTACTAAACAAAAT